>NZ_PVNE01000016.1 GCF_003001905.1 Planifilum fimeticola | reverse complement strand
AAACATCAAAAAAATGGCCTTGCTCCTCTCGAAGAGAGGAAAAGGCTTTGTGATCCGCCTAATTTACCAAATCTAATTTCCTTTATCTGTTTATTCCCCATAAACATGCAACCCCTGGCGCTTTTCTTGCGAAAAGAGCCAGGGGGTTTGTCATCAATCTCACTCCCCCCTTTAAAGGGGGGAGTTTTTTTACGGCAAAGACTCCTTATTCAACAGATTTTACGATTGACGAAAGCTTCCCTGGACGCTCTTTTTCAACTCCTCGATAAAAAGCAGAGAATTCATTTAATATACCGTTTATTCCGACTACAAATTGCTCTATGAATTTTATCGTGGTATAGTAATATCAAAAATGTAAATGATGGTTCTGACGACGTAATACACTCAGTAACGCGTCAAAACCGAAAAAAGCGGGGTGCCAATCGTGGGATCGCAACAATATCATTATCCCCTCTCCGGAGATTACGCACGGGAGTCGGTTCCCGCCAGTGCCCGTCGCCATTGGCTGTCCTTGTCGCTGATCTGGATCGGCGGAGGGATCGATCTGGCGGGGATTCTTCTCGGCACGCAGATCGGATTGGGAATGTCCTTTGAGAACGCCATGATCGCCACCTTTATCGGATCCCTCATCCTGGCCGTAGTCGGAGCCCTCACCTGCTACGTGGGCAGTGAAACCGGGATGTCCACCGCGATGCTCACCCGGTTCGTCTTCGGAGAATACGGCTCGCGCATCGCCTCCCTGATCATCGGGATCACCGGAATGGGCTGGTTCGGTGTGCAGACGGGCTTTTTCGCGGTCAGCGGACAATTGATCGTCAAGGAATTGGCCGGGATCGAAGTCTCCCTGCCGGTCGCGGCCCTGATCGGCGGCTTGTTGATGATGTCCACCGCCGTCATCGGCTACAAGGCGATCGAATGGCTCAGCATCATCGCCGTCCCGATCATGTTCGGAATTCTCATCGGCATCCTCGTGGTCGTGATCCCCTCCCAGTCCTTTTGGAAAGCCGTCCATGTCGAACCGGTGGCGGACACGATTCCCCTCGGGATGGCCATCTCCCTGGTCACCTCTCTGTTCCTCGTTGGGGCCATCGCCGCACCGGACATCGGCCGGTGGGCCCGCTCCAAGAAGGACTCCATTATTGCGGCCGTCGTCGGCTTTTTAGTCGGCAACAGCCTGATGCTGGTAATCGCCGTCATCATCGCCAAATATACCTCCAACGCCGAGTTCATCCAGGTGATGTTCGGCATCGGATGGGGCGGATTGGCGGCCATTCTGTTCGTTTTGGGCACCTGGACGACCAATGACAACGGGTTGTATTCGACGGGGCTCGCCCTCTCCGTCGCCCTGCGCAGATGGTCGAGGCCGACCCTGGTCATCGTAGCCGGGCTGATCGGAACGGCTTTGGCGGTATTCAACATCTACGACAGCTTCATCACCTTCCTGACCATCCTTTCGGCTTTCGTCTCGCCGATCGGAGGGGTCTTCATCGCGGAGTATTATCTCTTGAACAAGCAACGCTTTACCATGGCTTTCCTCCGCGACAACAAAATTCCCCTTCTCTATTGGCATTCCATCGTCGTCTGGGTGCTCGCCACGCTGGTGGGCCTTTCCACCTCCCCGTCGAGCGAGGGAGGATTTGGACTGTTTCAAATGACCCAGATCCCGGCCTTGGATGCGTTTTTGGCCGCTTTCCTCCTTCAGTGGATCATTGGAAGTATCGTGAAGAGGAACAGCGCCAAAAAAGCGAAAGAAACGGCCGAATCGGCCTGAAAACCGGGACCCTGGATCTGTTCCGGCATGACCGGCGGGAAGGATGATTCCGGATGGATTCACTGAACGTCCACACCCTTGAACGACGGCCGGACCTGTTTGAGGGGCTTGAAAAGGTACATGAAGGATCCTTTCCAAACTACGTGATCGAGGGAGACCGGCACAACGCCGAATACTGGGACCGGGTGCTCAGGGATTTCCCGTCCCTGCAATTCGTCCTGTGCGATGAACGGGAAAACGTCCAGGCCAGCGGACACGCCCTTCCGCTGGCCTGGGACGGAACCGTGGAAAACCTTCCCTCAGGCTATGACGGCGCCCTCGTCAGAGGATTCGGAGAGCGCCGTCATCCCCCCAACACTCTGTGCGCCCTTGCGGTGATCGTGGCCAAAAGCCACCGGGGAAAGGGGCTCAGCAGCCGGGCGGTATCCGCAATGAAACAGTTGGCCCAAGAACACGGCTTCTCTCGTTTGATCGCGCCGGTGCGCCCCAACCGCAAGAGCTTGTACCCCCTCACGCCGATGGAGCGGTACATCCGCTGGCGGCAGGAGGATGGTGCCCCCTTCGATCCCTGGCTGCGCGTGCACTGGAAGCTCGGCGCCCAATTCCTGAAAGTGGCGTCTAATTCCATGGAGGTGCGGGGATCGGTGGCGGATTGGGAAAAATGGACCGGAATGCGCTTTCCGGAAAGCGGGGAATATGTGGTCCCCGGCGCCCTGACGCCGGTTGCGATCAATCGGGAAAAGGATGAAGGGATTTATCTCGACCCCAACGTGTGGATGGCTTACCGCCTTTAAAGCGTTGAAAACTGAAACTACCGGAGCGGAAGCGTCGCGGGATGAAGCGCGGCGCTTCCTTTTGTCACCGAGTCCCTCGAGGAACTCCGTCTCCTTTTCATCCTTGCCCTTCAGGATCTTCACCCCTCCCCTCCAAAAAAGAGGCCGCAAAGCCCTTTGCGGAAAGCTCCTGTATCCGTGAAGAAAGGCGGTCATCTTTCCCCTTCGGCTCGTATGCTGTCCTGCCCCCCTACACGGCGGTCTCCCTCAACCGCCGCATATTCGACTCCCATATCCGGCGGTCTCCATGCTCAAGGGCGTGAAGCATGCCGTGAAGGGGGGCCAGCTTGCGGTAAAGGTCCGCCCGGACCCAGAAGGTCGCATCCTGTCGGCCGGTGTAATGCCGGGCTGTCTCACGGGCCAATGTCTCCCCCATATCATGGCACAGGGCGGCAAAATCGAGGGCCGGATCCCCCCAACACGCATCTCCCCAATCGATCACTCCGGACAGGCGACCGTCTCGAATCAGAACGTGCTCGGCGCTCAGATCCCCGTGTATGGGCGTCAGCCGAACCGATGAAGAATCCATGATTTCCAGCAACCGTCGGAACCAGCCCCGCACCGCGGATTCCAGAAAGGGGTCCAACTCCTTCAGCACCCGCTCCTCCCACAGCCGGACCCGCCTTTGCCAGAGGGCGACCCAATCCGCCTGCTCCACGGAATCGGATGGAAACACCTCTTCCGGCGGCAGCGAGTGAAGGGCCGAAAGGAAGTGTCCCAGATCGGCGGAAACATTGGGAGGAATGTTACGGGCATCCGACAGGGAATGGCCCGCCACTTTTCGATACCCCCCGAAGGGGGGATCCGAATCCCAACAGATCCTTTCATAACGGGGAACGGAACCCGGCAGGTGCGGGGAAACCTTCTCCAGAAAAGCGGCTTCCCTTTTCAATTGGGCAATCCCTTCCGGGTGGCGGGGAAATCGGAACATCCACTCCCCGTTCACCTCCATCACAAAAAAGTCCCACCCGTCGCAGA
Organism: Planifilum fimeticola; assembly: GCF_003001905.1. Taxonomy (NCBI): domain Bacteria; kingdom Bacillati; phylum Bacillota; class Bacilli; order Caryophanales; family Thermoactinomycetaceae; genus Planifilum; species Planifilum fimeticola. The sequence goes on along the minus strand of NZ_PVNE01000016.1, from coordinate 72,910 downwards.
TCGGTCGGAAAGACCGGATCTGGAAAGCGGAAACGGCCTTTTGGATGCTCCGAAGACACTGTTTCGGATCCATCGCTCCACCATCCCTCCTGTGACGGGATCGAATCCTTCCCTTTGATCGGCCGCGCCTTGGTCGGCCGGACGAAAACCGGAATCGATTTCTCGGCACCCATAGGATCACGGCCACACCGACCAGACAGATTGCCGCTCCGATCCAGGTCGGGGGTTTTGTGATCGATCCCCCATCCCCGGAGGAGGGAGATCGGATGAACGCGCCGCCGCAGGCTGCGTACACTCTGCCAAAGGAAGGAAAGAATTGAAAGGCGGCGATCGCGCCGTACATCGACAGAAGGATTCCCCCCGGCAACCCGTACACGCCGGCCGTCCGTCCCTGAGCCACAACCGGATCAGCTATCCTCCGCCGATTTCGGCCAACCCTGCGAGGATGAACAATGTCACTGACTTGAACAAGTGTCCGGCTCCTTTCGGCAAAATCGCGGATGACAACGACAATACCCCGCATTTCGGGAAAAGTCGCGGAAAAACGCGCCGATCCTTCCTTCCCACAAATCGCCCTCCCCATCCCGACTCGGAATGCAGTACCTGGCCTTACTCCCTGCGGGAGGGTGATCGATCGCGGTACCCGCCGAGGACGCGCGGCAGGGCGGCGAATCGAACGTGCCGGCTGCCTTGGACAAAAAGGAAATCACGGCTTCAGATGCTTCACGAAAAAGTCTGTGATGGCGTTGTAGCAGCGGACCCGGTTTTCCAGCTTCAGCACATCGTGCCCTTCGTTTTCGAACAACAGATACTCCACATCCTTGCCCAGTTCCCGGAGGTGTTCCACCAGATCCCGGGATTCGGCCTCCACCACCCGGGGATCGTTTTTTCCCTGGATCACCAGGAGCGGGCAGGCGATGTTTTCAATATAGGTGCGGGGAGACCGTTCGGCCAGAAAATCCCGGTCTTTATCCGGATCGCCGACGGCGATGGCAAAGTAGGGCTTCCAGGTCTCCGGGATTCGGCTCATGAAATTGACCAAATCATAGGGGCCGAACATGTCCACTGCCGCCGACCACAGCTCCGGATGGCGCGACGCCAGCGTCAAGGTCATGTAACCGCCGTAGGAACGACCCACCACCCCCGACCGGGAAGTGTCGATCCGCGGGTCCCGGGACAGCACCTTCATGGCGTGGACATGGTCAAGGCGATCTCTGCCGCCCCAGTCCCGGTCCACCTGCTTGGTGTATTTCAGTCCGTAACCGGTGCTTCCCCGCGCGTTGGGAACGAAGACGGCGAAGCCCTTCAGAGTGAGAAACTGGATCAGCGGCATGGAGAACCAGGTGAAATCCGGCCGCTCCTGGCTTTGGGGGCCTCCGTGGATGTAGTAGATCAGGGGGCGGGGGCCCTCATATCCCAGCTCTTCGGCGGGCAGGTAAAGGCGGGCGGAAATGCGCAATCCGTCGAAGGATTCGAAGGAAGCATCCTCTCCCGGAGACAGCAGCTTCGGGTCCAGCCCCAGCGGCCGCTCCCGGGTGTGTTGGGCCACCTGATCGCGCTTCTCCCCCCGGACCGTGTAAATCTGGGTGGGCGAGGTCGCCGAGGAGAAGGACAGAACGTACCGGTCCTTCTTCCGGTCGTAGTGGATCGAATCCAACACCCCCCGGTCCAGGGGGGCCTCTCCGATGACGACGGTGTGGAGGCGCATCCGCAGGTCTTCTTCGTCAAAGATCCCCTCATACAGCCAGGAGACCCCGTCGATGTTGAAGCCGACCAGGTAGCGGTCGTCCCCCAGGTGCTCCAGGGTGTCCATCTCTCCCCGGCCCTCGTGCACCGTGCCGACCGTCTCGACGGGTTTCACCTCCCGGGGGTCCTTCAGGTCCAAATAGCCGAGCCCGTAGGTATCCTCATGCAGGGCGGTGAGGAAGAGCAGCCCCCGGTCCCCCGCCGTGAAGTGGCAGGCATGGATGGCGTTCGGAGGAATCTCTTCCCCTTCGGCGCGTTCCTCCAGCGGTTTTCCGTAAAGCAGTGAAAACCCTTCCCCTTCCCTCCACAGATGGAGGACGTGGTCTCCCAACGTATAGCTGTCCAGCAGGATGGCTTTCGTGTGGTCGGCGTTCACCCCGGCAATCCAGGCATCCCACTTGCTTTCGCCCAGCTTTTCCAAGGCCCCCGTATCCAGCCGACCTCTCCAGGCCACGTGGAGGGACTCCGACCGGGATTCTGCGTTCAGGTAGACGATGTTTCGTTCCGAATCGCTCTTCCGCATATGGACGCGCCATCCGTCGAAAACATCGCCGAAGGCCGGTTCGGGAAATCCTCCCTCCACGGGTATGAGCATGGGCTGATAATTCTCGTCGCCGTCTTTGTCGATCATCACCAGGATTTTGCCCAGTTCCGGAAAAACGGCGTACGGTTCTCCCCCGATCAACTTCGGATTTTGCAGGGCGATGTCGGCGGGCAGAAGCGGTTCGGGTACGCTCCCGCCTTCGTCCATCGCGTACAGGCTGAGACGGCCGCTCAAATTGCTCAGGAAATACAGCCGGCCGCCCGCCTGTCTGGGATAAAGGAACAGACGGGTGGAAAGAAACGATTCAATCCGCGCCATGATACCCTCCTCGAAATTTCCCGTATTCGGGGAAGACAGCGCTTGTCTTCCTTTTCCAGTATAACAGGGGAACCAAAAGATTGGAAAGAATATTCGAAACCGAACAAAAGAAAATGGACCGCCCGCTTGTCGAACAAGCCGCAGGCCGGACGCCGGCGCTGCCCGTCCTCGACCCGGATAAGACATTTCCGTGAAAAAATAAAACGGCCGGTTCAGTGAAAACCAGCCCAGCCGACGCAAACCTGCGACGCTCCGGTCTCCCCAGCCCCGACGCCGACCTTTATCTGTCTGCGGCTCCCTCTCCGCGCATCGAGCGGATAAACTCCGCTTCGGTGAGATAGGTCTTTGTACGCCCGAGACTCCAACCCAACCGGGTGATGTGAGGCACCCCGAGACCCGCCCTCTCGAGCAGCTCCCTTCGGGAAAAAATCTCCCGCGGATCGCCGTCCGCGAGTACGGTTCCCCGGTGCAGAATGATCACCCGTTCGAAGTTCTCCGCAACGAAATCCATATCGTGGATGATGGTCATCACCAGTTTCCCCTGCTCCTTGAGCCTTCCGATCACCCGCCGGACGGTCGCTGTCCCCGCATGATCCTGGGCAATCGTCGGCTCGTCCAGGATGAGGATTTCCGGTTCCATGGCGACGATGGAGGCGATGCAGACCAGTTTCTTCTCCGACAAACTCAAATCCTGGGGGTTTTCCGCGGCCCTTTCCGCCAGGCCGACCATCTGCAAAGCATGAAGGGCTTTCTCCTTCGCCCTTTTCGGATCTACGCCGATGTTCAGCGGCCCGAACATCACCTCGTCCAGCACCGTCGACTTGAAAATCTGGTCGTTGGGATTTTGAAACACCAGTCCGATGTACGGCGCCAGAGCCGCCGCAGTCATTTCGCTCACCGGGCGGCCGAGGATGTGAATCTCTCCCCTCGTGGGCTTCAGCAATCCCTTCAACAGCTTCACGAAGGTCGTCTTACCGGACCCGTTTTGACCGATGATGGCCGTCGACCGCCCGTCAAAGTCCAACGTGATCCCCTTGAGAACCTCTTCACCCGGCCGGTAGGAAAAGGCCAGATCCTTTACGGATATCCGGGTCATCTTCCCTTCAACACCTCGCGGGCCTCCTCCAACGTCACAGGAAAATGAGGACTTCCTTCCCTCTTTGCGTCCAGCTCCCGGCAGACGCGGGTGTACACCGGAGGCGCGACGCCGTATCGCGTCAGATCCTCCCGGGAAAATACCGACGCCGGAGAGGCAAATTGGATCAGCTTCCCTTCGTCGAGAAGCATCACCCGGTTGCAATAGCGGGCGATCTTCTCCATTTTGTGCTCCACCAGAACGACGGTCATTCCTTCTTCGCTCAGGCGATGGATGGCCCGAAAAACCTCTTCGGTTCCCCGGGGATCCAACTGGGAGGTGGGTTCATCCAGTACGATGATTTCCGGTTTCAGGGCGATGACGCCGGCGATGGCCAACCGCTGCGTCTGGCCGCCGGACAGATCGAAGGGATTGCGATCCTTGCAATCCTCCAATCCCAGGAGGTGGAGGGCGTAATCGACCCGCTCGATCATCTCTTTCCGGGGGACGCCCATGTTTTCCAGTCCGAAGGCCACCTCTTCGTAGACCGTCCACTTGGATCCCGTCACCTGCGTGAAGGGATTTTGAAAAACAATTCCCACCTTGGTGGAGAGCCGGCTCACGCTGCTTCTCATGACTTCCAGGCCCGCGACGGTCACTTTGCCCCCATAGGCGCCGCGGTAAAAATGGGGAACCAGTCCGACGAGGGCCTGGCAGAGGGTGGACTTGCCTGCGCCGTTCCGCCCGATGATGCCGACCATCTCCCCCTCGTCCACTTCGAAGGACAGATCGTCCAGGGCCAGATTCTCCGCTTGCGGATAGCGGTATTTCAGATGCTCCACGATGATCTTCTTCATCCCAGGACCCTCCAGACAACGGCCAGGCCCAGCACCAAAAGCAGCCCGGCACGAAGAGCGCGGCTGTAGGGATATTCCCTTTTCTCCCTCAACCAGGTCCTTTCGCCTTCGAAGTGGAACCCTCTCACTTCCAGCGCCAATGCCCTCTCCTTGGCGTGAATCAGCGAGCTCATCACGACGGGACCGATCAGGGGCAGAAACGCTTTCACCCGCACCCACAGGTTTCCTTCCGTCTCCAAGCCCCTGGAGCGCTGTGCATCCATGATGGTCCGGGTGGTCTTGACCATCTGCGGAAGGATCTGAAAAATGGAATCGAGCACGTATCCCAGGCGGGGGGACAGACCCCTTCGAACCAGTTCTTCCACGAGGTCGGCGGGCTTGGTGGTCAGCACCAACAGCAGAAAGGCCGCCACGATGTTGATCACCCGGACCACGATTCGAAGCGCGTTCATCAGGCCTTCTGCGTAAAAGACGAAGGGTTCCGCGCCGAACAGCGGCGTCCGGTTGCCCGGATAAAACCACCCCTGGATCAAAACCACCGTGATCAGCACCAGAAAAACAAAGGCGAACACGGGAAAGGATTGCCGGATCACCCTCGCCGCGGCCAGCAGGGCGAGGCTGATCAGCATCCAAAGAAAAGAAACCGCCATCGACGGCAGGATCCAGGGAACGGATACGGCGGTGAGAATATAGAGGATCTTGTTGATCGGATCGATCCGATGAATCAGGGAATCTTTCTCCACGTACAGGCTGAAGGTTTTCATCGCACGTTCCCCGATTTCAGTCCAAGGATTCCAATTCGCCGCTCCCGGTGTAGAGCTGCTTGATGTTTTTCGGAAGGCTCCTGAAAAGGGCGTAGGCCGCGAGGACGGTCAAAAGCTTGTCGGGCACGTCCACCACCACTTCGTCCAGAAAGGAAGCAAGCCAAACGGAATTCGTCTGGGCCAAAACCGCCGCAAAGAGGGCGTCACCCCAAAAATTTCCGGTCTGTCCTCCCCAAAACCACACGTTGAGGGGAGTGGAGACCACCGTCGCCGTGAAGCCGACGGCCAAACCGACGACAAGGGCTTTGCCCCATCCGTCGATCCAACCCTTGAATGCCATGATTCCGGCCACCAGCCCGATAAAAATGCTGGTCAAACCGTATACGAAGGAGATCGGATCGGCGGTCAGACCGTAAATCACGTTGTTGATGGCCCCCGACAGGGCGCCGACGACGGGTCCCGCCAGCATCCCGGCCAGCACGGTACCGATCGAGTCCAGCCACAACGGGAGTTTCAAGGTGCTGGCAAAAAGCTTGCCGACATAGTTGATGCCCACCGCCACGGGAATCAATACCAGCGACGGCGTCGAAAAACGAAACCAGGAGCTCCGCTGTTGCATGGAGAGATCACTCCTCGGAGGTTTTGGGAGGCTTCGGCGTCGGCGTCGGTGTTCCCTGGGACCCGTATTGTTCGTCGATGATTTTCCGGATTTCGGTCAAGGACTTTCCTTCACGATGCATGGCAATCGCGTCACGCGCGATGTTGATGCAGATCCCTCAGGTGTAGCCCATCCGGTCCCAGACCACTTCCCCGTTCGATTTCACATCCTGGATAAAGCAGTGAAGGTTGTGTTCATGCCCGGTGTCTCCGCAGCCGCAGAAACAGGGCATATATTTGAGCACATCCTGGTGGGCGTACGCCAACTTGTAGGTCTCCTGCGCCGTCGGGTGCGCTTCTCGCACAAAATCGGGCAGATCGACCTCCACTTTTTCGGCCTCTTCCGACAGGGCGGCGAGGCTCTCCTGCGACGGCCCCTGCGCTTCTTTATCGGAGGGCTGGGAGGGCAAATCGTCCTGACCGGAACAACCGACCAACAGGAGAAACAGAAGAAGACCCAAAAGCGCCTTTTTCATTCCACGTCACCTCCCTTTCGACACGCACTGCGGAAAAACCTTCAAGACAAAGGAAGACCCCGAAGAAAACTTTCTCCGGGGCACTCCGCAATTCGTCAACGCCTTCATCCCTTACAGAAGCAGCCAGACGCCCAGAACGACGACTACCGCAAACAAGAGTCCCGCTCCGGTAAAGAAGATGGGGAAAAAGTGGCCCTTCTGATCCAGGTGCATGAAGGTAAAGAACTGGATAACCACTTGAATCGCCGCCATGATCAATAGAAGCGTAACCAGTGCGGCTACGGGAAGGGCTCCCGTGGCCACTGCCGCGAATGCGATTGCCGTCAGAACCATCATGACGGCAAAGGCGATCAGGTGTTTACGGGAACGATCCGACGGATTTTTCGGCGCACCCTGTGCAGTGGTTTTGGAATCGGTCGCCACGGCTTACCCCACCTTTCCGAGAAGATAGACGACGGTGAAGATGAACACCCAGATGACGTCGATGAAGTGCCAATACAGGCTGGACACGTACAGTTTGGGAGCGGTCACCGGAGTGAGCCCTTGTTTTCGAACCTGAATGATCAGGCTGGTGATCCAGAGAATCCCGAAGAGAACGTGGGATCCGTGGGTTCCCACCAGCGTGTAGAAGGCCGATGCGAAGGCGCTGCCGGTGAAGTGATGCCCGAGATGGGTGTACTCATAGAACTCGTAGATCTCCAGCCCCAAGAATGTGGCACCCAGCAGTACCGTCACGCCGAACCAAAACAGGGTCCGTTGAAGATTGTTGCGGTGCATGCTGACGATCCCCAGCACGCTGGTCAAGCTGCTCGTCAGCAGGGCCACCGTCATCACGGCCACCATCCAGATGTTGAACAGTTCCTGGGATGAGGGGCCGTCCATGTGCTGGTTCTTCAGGGCAAGGTACGTGCCGAACAGGGAGGCGAACAGCACCGTCTCGGCCCCGATGAAAAACCACACGCCGAGAATCTTGTTCTTCCCTTCCAGCGTCGACGTTTCCAGGTGGTCCGGCATCTTCGGAGCCATGCTCAAGTCATTGTGCGAACTCATGCCTGTGCCCCCTTATCCGCGCTCTTCAGCTCTTCCGGTTCGATGTGATATCCCGTATCTTTCTGGAAAGAGCGAACGAACATGGTGATGAACACGATGATCAACCCCAGCGCTCCAAGCCAGTACGAGCGGAGAATCCACCCGTAGCCGGAGACGAAGAAGCCGAGGGCCATGATCAAGGGCAGATAGGTCGGCGAGGGCATATGGATCGATCCCAGCGGCTCCGCAGGCTCCAATCCCTTCTTGCCGGCCAATTTGGCGTGATAAAAAGCGTCGAGCTGCTTCACCAAAGGCAGTTGAGCGAAATTGTATTCAGGCACCGGCGAAGGAATGGTCCATTCCAGGGTGCGGCCGTCCCAAGGGTCGGCATCGGCCACTTCTCCGCGGATGGAGCTGTAGACAATGTTGTACAGCAGGACCAAAACCCCCGCGGCCATGGTAAAGGCACCGATGGTGCTGATCAGGTTGAAGCTTTCCAGCCCCAATCCCGGCAGATAGGTGAACACCCGCCGGGGCATGCCCCAGAATCCGAGGAAGTGCTGGGGCAAGAAAGTCGTGTGGAACCCGATGAAGAAAAGCCAGAAATGCAGCTTGCCCAACCGGTCGTTCAGCTTCCGACCGAAAAACTTCGGCCACCAGTAATACAAGCCGGCGAAGATGCCGAATACGGTTCCTCCGATCAGCACGTAGTGGAAGTGAGCAACGACGAAGTAGGTGTCATGGTACTGGAAGTCCGCCGGGGGAACCGCCAGCATCACCCCGGTGAATCCGCCGAGCACGAAGGTGATGATAAACCCGAGACACCACATCATCGGCGTGGTGAAGCTGATTTTCCCGCCCCACATGGTGGAGAGCCAGTTGAACACCTTGATCCCCGTCGGCACCGCGATCGTCATGGTCGCAATGCCGAAGATGCTGTTGGCAACGGGACCGAGACCCACGGTGAACATGTGGTGCACCCACACCATGAAGCCGAGGAATCCGATCAGCACCGTGGCAAACACCATCGAATGGTACCCGAAAAGGGGTTTTTTGGAGAAAGTGCTGATCACGTCGGACATGATCCCGAAGGCGGGCAGGATCACGATGTACACTTCCGGGTGACCGAAAATCCAGAACAGGTGCTGCCAGATCAGGTGGTTTCCGCCTTGCGCCACATCAAAGAAGTTGGCGTCGAAGATCCGGTCGAACATCAACAGCAAGAGATCGACGGCCAACGGCGGCATCGCAAACAGGATCAGCCCCGAAGTGACGAGGGTCGCCCAGGTGAACATGGGCATCTTCAGGAAAGTCATTCCCGGTGCGCGCATGTTGATGATCGTCACCAGGAAGTTGACCGCGGTCAACATCGTCCCGATCCCGGAGATCTGAATCCCCAGATCGTAATAGTCCAGACCGGGACCCGGGCTGTATTCATTGAGCGCCAGCGCGGTGTAACCCGTCCATCCGGCATCGGGAGCTCCTCCGAAGAGCCAGCCCAAGTTGAACAGCAGCGCTCCCGCAAAGAACAGCCAGAAGCTGAGGGCGTTCATGAAGGGGAAGGCCACGTCCCGGGCGCCGATCTGCAGCGGAACCGCCACGTTCATCAGCCCGAAGAGCATCGGCATCGCCACGAAGAAAATCATGTTGGTGCCGTGCATGGTAAACAGTTCGTTAAAGGTGTCCCCCGTAAACAGATCGTTTTGAGGGACGGCCAGCTGCAGCCGAATCATGAGGGCCTGCAGTCCGGCGATGAGGAAGTATAGGACTCCCGTCCCGAAGTACATGATTCCGATCTTCTTATGGTCAACGGTGGTGAGCCAATCCCAGATCCGGCTGCCCTCTACCCGGTGCAAAAACTCCCTGTTGTAACCCCCGGTGAAAATGGCCGCCAGAAACAGGATGAACACCCCTACGATGATGAACGTACCCACGTCGTTCCCTCCTTTATCCCGGAAATCCATTCCGGTTCGGCCTCAATGATCATCAGGATAAGGGGCTTCATGGTTTCGAAAACAAGCGGGTCACTTCAGATTGGTCAGGTATTCGACCAGGGCATTCATCTTCTGATCGTCCAGATGATTGTAAGCCGGCATTTTCGTACCGGGCTTGATGGATTGCGGATCCCTCAGCCAGCGAACCAGGGATTCCTTGTCGTTCGGCAAGTAGCCCGCAATCATCGTCCGGTTTCCGAATCCCGTCAGGTCGGGCGCTTTATCCCCCTTCACCTTCATGCCCGCCCCTTCAATGGCGTGACAACCCATGCAGTTCTGGGAGAAGATTTTCTGCCCTTCCTGAGCCTGCGCGTTCACCGGTTGCGACTTGGGATTCTTAATGGACGCGACCCACTTGTCGAAGTCCTGCTGCTCCTCGGCAATGACCCGGAAATTCATCAGGGCGTGTCCGGCACCGCAGAATTCCGCACACCTTCCTTCATACACACCGGGCTTTTTGGCATCCAGGGTCATCGTGTTGGTTTTCCCCGGAATCATGTCCGTCTTGCCTCCCAGGTTGGGAACCCAGAAGGAGTGGATCACATCCTTCGCTTCGAGCTCCAGGAAAACCTGTTTCCCCACGGGGATGTGCAATTCCTGGGAGGTGCGGATGCCCAGCTCGGGATATTCAAACATCCACCAGTACTGATAAGCCGTCACCTTGACCCGAATGCTGTCATCCTTCGGCGGCTCCTTCGCCAGGGAGAAGGTGGTGGCAACCGTCGGAATCGCCAGGATGATGAGCAGGATAACCGGGATCGCCGTCCACAGGATCTCGATCTTGGTGTTTCCTTCAATCTGTTTGGGAGGAGTATCGTCTCCCTTACGCTTGCGATAACGGAAGAGAACGAAGACGTAAATGGACACAACGACCACAAAAACAATGAGCATGATGTAGACGCTGAGCATGACGAGGTCGAGCTGTTGCTCTCCCGCGCTGCCTTTCGGATCAAAGATGTTCATGGTTTTGCTGCCGCATCCGGTCGCCAAGAGAACCATCGCCATGAGTGCAAAAAACAGCCGCCACAGCGGTTTTCGTCGGCTCATCCAATCCTACCCCACTTTCCTGGATCTCATACCGTTGATAAACCCGGGTGCTTCCCGGTCCCTGCCGCCCCAGGGCTCAGGACATGAGCAAGGGATCGACAATCATCACCAACAGCATGGCTGTCAAGTACACCAAAGAATAGAAGAACATTCTCTCGCCCCATCGATGGTCATCTTTGGTGAAGAATCCCTCCAGGGATAGACCGATGTAAACCAAGCCGAGAACCGTCGCGACGACGAGGTACAAGATCCCGACAACCCCCGTCTGGACCAGCAGGAGGGATGCGGGAACCATCGCCGCCACATACAAAAAGTTTTGCCGCTTGGTTTCAGCAAACCCCCTGACCACCGGCAGCATGGGAACCCCCGCAGCCCGGTATTCCTCCATCCTGCGTATTGCCAAGGCGAGAAAATGCGGCGGTTGCCACAGGAACATGAAGGTGAAAAGAATCCATGCAGGCGGATCGATCGAACCCGTCACCGCCGCCCAGCCGATCATCGGCGGAACCGCACCGGAGATTCCACCCACCACGGTGTTGAGGGTGGTCGTCCTCTTCAACCAAAGCGAATAAATGCCCACATACACGAAATGGCCGATCATCGCCAGGAAAGCGGCGAGAGGATTAACCAGCGCCGCCAAAACAACAAACCCCGTCAAGGTGAGTCCGATCCCGAACCACAGCGCGACCATCGGACGGACCCTCCCGCTGGCCACCGGCCGCGTTTGAGTCCGTGACATGAGGGGGTCGATGTCCCGGTCGATCACATTGTTCAGGGCGCATCCACCGGCGATCACCAACGCTGTTCCGAGCAGCGTGGCGAGCAGGAGCAACAGGTCCAGCTGCCCGTGTCCGGCCAACCAGAAACCGGCGAATGCGGCCATCAGGTTGGATGCGTTGATCCCGGGCTTCGTCAGGGTGAGATAGTCGCGCCACGTCGCCTTCTCGGCCGAACCCGCGGAGAGATCCGATCCCACCATCGTTTCCCGGATCATGGGTCGTTCCACCAGAATCAACCTCCTTTCTGTCAGCCGGACACCTCCAACCGTCGCACCACCTGACTCAAACCATCGATGGAACAGCAGTCGGCGGCGGGAAAGGGCTTGCCTTCTGCCGGCTCCTGTACCGCTTTCATTCGGCGTCCCTCTCCTGTACAAAAAAAACGGGACAGTTCACGGCGTTGTTCTGTTTTCCGTGGAAGCACCCTGCGATCATTGGTACTCCCATTTTTTCCAGCCCCGGCCAATATCATGCAGAACAGACAAAAACACCGGAACCACCCGCCGTCGAAACTGGGCAGGAACAGGCCAAATATCACCATCATTTTAGGTGATCAATGACATTTGAGTCAAGGCGCGGCGTGAAGGGTTCATAATATGGCAACAGAATTGTAAAACTTCGCCGGGGTAACAGCGAAAGGCCGCTCCCGATGGGACAGGAACGGCCATCAGCTGTCCGCAGCGGCACCCGCCGGTTTGAGCCACTTGATCGCCTCCACCATGGTGCCCCTGCCTTCCACTGTTCGAATCGAAAATTCATCCATCAATTGATGGACCTGTTTCAATCCCGAGCTTTCCACCGACTGACTCGTTTGCACCTTTTTCATCAATTCGCTCACGTCGGCAATCCCCGGACCCAGATCCTGGACAATGATGAGCATCCCACTCTTCCCGTCTCTCTCGATGCGCTCCACCTGGAGCAATCCCTTCTCCGCATGGTGAACCACATTCCGGAGGAGTTCGGAAACCGAACGGGCGATGCGGGACTGATCCAATTCATCGAACCCCCACTCACGGGCCAATTCCCTCAGTTGGCTACGGGTGGACACGATATCCCATTCGTATTCGATACGAAAGTACCTTCCCACAGCCCTTCCCTCCATCAGGCGGCGGAGCGCCCCTCAAGCTTCGCGTCCCACCGGTTCCTTATCCAGATGCTGAATTCGAAACAGGCGGGCGTAAAAACCGTCCATGGCCATCAATTCTCCGTGGGTACCGGCTTCCAGCACCCGGCCGCCGTCAATGTAGTAAATCCAGTCGGCGTCGGTGACCGTGGACAGGCGGTGGGCCACAATGATCGTGGTCCGATTCTCGGCCAGACGCTTCAGGGAATCCCGGACCAGCAGTTCCGACTTCAGATCCAGGGCGGAGGTGGCCTCATCCAGGATCAGGATCGCCGGATCCTTCAAAAAGACCCTGGCGATGGCCAGCCGTTGTTTTTGTCCTCCCGACAGCTTGACGCCCCGCTCCCCGATCTCGGTCTCATACCCCTTGGGAAGCTGCACGATGAAATCGTGGGCGCCCGCCGCCTTGGCCGCGGCGACGATCTCCTCCATGGTCGCGTCGGTGCGTCCCATCCGGATGTTTTCCAGGACCGTACCGCTGAACAGGATGGTGTCCTGCAGCACGAGGCCGATCTGGCTTCGGAGGCTCGCCACCGTCCAGTCCCTGACGTCCACGCCGTCCACCAACAACCGCCCTTCCGTCACATCGTAAAAGCGGGGGATGAGGGACACGATGGACGACTTGCCTCCTCCGCTGGGACCGACCAGGGCCGTCGTCTTGCCCGGTTCCACGACCAGATCCAGGTTCCTAAGCGCCCACTCCCCATCCTCGGTGTAGCGGAAGCTCACCGACTCGAACCGAATCTCCCCTCTCGGCTTCCGCAGGGGGCGGGCACCGGGCCGGTCGGTGATGTCATAACTCTCATCGAGAAGCTCAAACACCCTCTCCATGGAAGCCAAGGCCTGCGTCAAGGCGGTCGATGCGTTGACCAGCCGGCGCACGGGGTTGTATATCAGCCCCATGTATCCGTAGAAGGCGGTCATTTCCCCTACGGTCATCGAACCGCGGATCACCAGGAACCCGGAAAAACCGATCACCAGGATGGGAGCGATGTCGGTGATCGTGTTGATCACGGCGAAGGTGACCCCGTTCCAACGGGTGTGTTCCAGTGCTTTGTCCAGAAAATGATGGTTGTATCGGTCAAACAATCCCTGCTCGTACCGTTCAAGGTTAAAGGCCCGAATCACCGAAATGCCCTGCACCCGCTCGTGAAGGTGCCCCTGCATCTCCGCCAGAGCCTGGGACCGCTCCTTGGATCGTTTGCGCAGGTTCTGGTAAAAATATTTGACGCAGAAACCGTAGAGCGGAAAGATCGACAGGGCGACCAGGGTCATCCAGGGATCCATCCACAGCATGATGCCGATCGCGATGGAAACGGTGATCAGGTCCAACCAGATGTTCATCAACCCGGTGACGACGAACTCCTTGGTCTGTTCCACATCGTTGATCACCCGGGAGATGATCTGCCCGACCTTCTGATTGTTGTAAAAGCGAAGGGACAGCTTCTGAATATGGTCAAACAGCCGGTTGCGGATGTCAAACAGCACCCGATTGGCCGTCCATTGAGCGAAGTATTGCCGGTAGTATTCGATCGGAAAGCGGAAGACCGTGAAAATCAACAAAGTGATGACCAACACCCAGATCAGCCGGCTGATCTTGTCTTCCGCGGGCAGATCCGTCAGCAGCAATTCATCCACCGTATATTTGAGAACCAGCGGTAGGAGCAGGGGAATACCGAACTTCACAATGCCAACCGCCATGGTCAACCAGACATGTTTCCGGTACGGCCGGACAAACCGGAGGTACCGGCGGATATTCCCCATGAGCCTCATCTCCAGCGATATTTCTCTCCCCGTATTCCGCAGGGCGGAAGACGGGAGGGTTTCTCCTCTGTGTAACAGGGGTTTTCAAACTAAGTTGTTTATATTATACCAAAAAACGGTCCAAACGTTGGTGAAAAAACACAGACAAAATCACATTCTTCCATTTTATTGAAAAACGAATCTCTCCTGCAGTCTTAAAGACCGTCTGCAAGCCGTTTTATACCTAAAAAACGGAGAGTGGGCCCGGATCGTTTCCGATGACAAGCCCGGATTCAGAAAAACGACAAAAGACCCCTTCCGGATAGATCGGAGGGGTCTTTATTTGGCGCTCAGTGGCGGGCCTTCTCCAGCGCCGGGAGAAGCTTGGGATTCAGGATGCGGATGTAGGTTCCCTTCATACCCAGCGAGCGGGATTCCACCACCCCGGCGCTTTCCAATTTGCGCAGGGCGTTGACGATCACGGAGCGGGTGATGCCGACGCGGTCAGCGATTTTGCTGGCCACCAGCAGTCCTTCATTTCCGTCCAGCTCGTTGAAGATGTGTTCCGCCGCCTCCAGCTCGCTGAAGGAGAGGGAGTTGATCGCCAGCTGGACGACCGCCCGGCTGCGCGCTTCCTCTTCGATTTGTCCCGCCCGTTCCCGAAGGATTTCCATCCCGGCGACGGTGGCTCCGTATTCGGCCAGAATCAAGTCATCGTCGACAAATTTTTCGTTCATGCGGGACAAAACGAGCGTCCCCAGATGATCCCCGCCGCCGATGATCGGGACGAGGGTCGTATAGCCGTGTTTAAACATGTCCTTCATCTCAACGGGATAAGCGGTCAGGGGATCCTCCACGCTGATGTTGGGTCTCGGCTTTTCCACTTCCATCAGCGAACGGGCATACTCCCGCGGAAATTGCCGATCCTTCAGGTATTGCTCCATCCGCTCGTTTTCGATCTCGTGATCGATGGCGAGTCCCAACAGCTTTCCGTCGGGATTGACAATATATACATTGGCTCCGATCACATCGCACAGCGCTTGAGCCACTTCGTCAAAATCCACAAGGTGATGACCGACATTCTTCTGCAGAATTCGGGAAATTCGCCTCGTTTTTTGAAGCAAATCCATTTTCATTTCCTCCTCAATCTCTTAATCGCACCCTCTTTCGAAATTAGCAGGGTGTTTTGATATAATAGATCCGGGGTGGGGTTGATCTCCCCACTCCATTATGCAATATTTATAGACATGATCGCAGTGGAGTTTGTGAACACTTTTTGACTTTTTATATTATTTGAAATTGCTTCCTGGGCTTTGACAAATCGTTACAGAAACGCGGCCAGGGACGGCCTCCAGAGAATCCACTCCACCTTGCCGTCAACGCGGTCGATGGGAACCAGGCCGACGCTTTCGTAACGGCTGTCGCGGCTGGCATGCTTGTGGCGGTTGTCACCCAAGACAAAGACGGTCCCCGGCTTGACGGTAACCGGTCCGAAGTTCCCGTCCTCGATTTTGGTGTCGATGTACGGTTCCGGAACCGCTTTGCCGTTTCGGTACAAAACGCCGGACCGGATCTCGATGCGGTCGCCGGAGACGCCGACCACCCTCTTGACCAGATAGCGCCCGTCCTGGGCCGGATCTTCAAAGGTGATCACGTCTCCCACTTTCGGTTGACTGAACAAATAGGCGAATCGATTGATAAACAGTCGATCGCCGTCTTCCAGAGTGGGCTCCATCGACGTGCCGTTGACCACGGACAGGGCGAAGCCGTACTGATTGACGGCGAACACGAAAGCGAAGGTCAACAGTCCCGTCCGCATCCAACCGAACACTCGATTCTTCCTCATCTTCACCTTCACTCCATCAAACGGGATTTATAGAATTGAAAACGATGATACCAGCGGCTTGCCCATTCGGAAGTGAAGGGTTCTTCCCCTCTGCAAACCATGCGATCGACGCGGTCGACCGCCTCTTCGATTTTTTTCACCACCTCGTCAGGATAGGAATACCGGACGCGGTTTCGGTCGAATTCCTCCCGGTCCACCCACCTGCGGGTCCCATCCTTTTCAACCACCAGATCCAGATCGTAGTCGATGTAAGACAGCACCCCGTCCCGATACCGGTAGGGGGATGCGATGTGGGTGTAAAACCGGTAATTGCCATCCTCACCAAACACGACGAGGGTGTGATGCCAGGAAAAGCGGTGGAATCCGCCGATGGTCAAGCCGGGGAAAACCCACTCCCGGCCGTCCGCCTCCACCACTTCCACATTGTAATTGGCGATGACGAGAGGTTCTCCCTTTTCCAATACAATCGACTTTTTCCATGTCCGGTGCAAATGTTCCCCGTGCTTGTAACTCTCGATCCGTATGACCGCCCCTTCTTCCGGTACGATCATGCCTCTCCCCTCCGTCATCTTTGCACATTCTCTTTATTGCCAAAACGTTGACAGATTAAAACAAGACAAAACATAAAATACCCAAAATCTTTTCAACGAGCGGCCGTCCACCCCTTGACATGTGGCCGCCCCTCAGGCATAATGTGTTAAACAACCGGACGGAACACGCGATAAACGCAATGACGGAGACCAGTACGGACGGCTTACCGTTCAGAGAGCAGCACCCGCCGGCTGTGAGGTGCCGCCGGGATGCCGCCCGGAACCCATCTCCCGAGCGGACGGTGACGAATCGGCACGGAGCACGCTCCGTTATCAAGGAGGCGGCCGGAATTCTCCGGCCGCGACGAGGTGGGCACGCTCGTGCCAAACGAGGTGGTACCGCGGAAGAGGAACCCTCTTTCGTCCTTGGGGCGAAGGAGGGTTTTCTTTTTTCTCGATTCCTGACGACAGGGGGGAGCACCAGGATGAACGGAGTGGAACGCATCTGCTTTATCGGGGCCGGCTCCATGGCGGAGGCGATGCTGGCCGGTCTCCTGAAAAAACGGCGGATCGACGCCGACAGGGTGAGCGTCTTCAACCGTCACAAGCGGGAGCGGTTGGACAAACTGAAAGGGACCTACGGCGTTTGGATTCCGGAAAACCGGGGAAGGGCGATTTCCGAAGCGGACACCGTGATTCTGGCGGTGAAGCCGAAGGATGTGCAGGAAGCCCTCATGCAGTGGAGGAGCTTTTTTCACAAAGGCCAGCGGATCATCTCCGTCGCCGCCGGCGTCTCCACCGATTCGGTGGAAAAGCTGATTCCCGCAGGAATTCCGGTGATCCGTGCCATGCCCAACACCTCCTGCACCATCGGACTTTCCGCCACAGCCCTCTGTGCCGGAAGGTGGGCGAAACCGGAGGACATGGAAGCGGCGCGATACCTGTTTTCCGCCATCGGCTCCACGGTCATCGTGGAAGAAGAGGCGATGGACTCCGTGACCGCCCTTTCGGGAAGCGGCCCGGCATATATCTATTTCATGGTCGAAGCCCTGGAACAGGCCGGAGTGGAAGCGGGGCTTTCGAAGGAGATCTCCCGCGAGCTCACCCTGCAAACCCTCCTCGGCGCGGCCCATATGCTGATGGAGACCCGGGAGGAACCGGCAGAACTTCGCCGTCGGGTCACCTCCCCCGGCGGAACGACGATGGCCGGTCTGGAGGAACTGAAACGCCGCCAATTCGATGAAGCGGTCAAAAGCGCCGTCCTGCGGGCCAAATCCCGTTCCCGGGAGCTGGGAAGCCTATTGGGTCAGGGGGTGAAGTAACGATCCTCCGGGTTCCTTCCCTTCATCCATATCCGAACCGCCGATGCTCCCCGGGCGCGGAATCATTGCGGAAAAAAAGCCGGGACAAAACCTCGCCCGGCTTTTTTTCCTTAAATAATATGGTGCCCCCGTCGTTTTTTTCGCCCCGAGCCTTAAAGGCATTATCCCGTCGCACCGCCGGAAACCTTCGGCCTCTGGAATTCGAGATAAGCCTGGGCCATTTCCACCGCCTTCCGAGCATCGAGATACCCGGCCTGATCGCCGGCCATGGGCTGGGCGGTGCTCATCAAAATGCTCTTTACGTCGTTCGGGCTCAAATAGGGATTGGCCTCCAGCATCAGGGCGGCCACTCCGGCGCAGATGGGCGTGGCCATCGATGTGCCGGAAAGGCGGATATAATGTTCGCCGACGCGGTTTTCGGGAAGCAGCTCTTCCAGGGTCGAACCGGGGGCGGACAGGGAGACGATGTCGGTCCCCGGAGCGTACACATCCGGCTTCACCAGCTGATCGATCGTCGGCCCCCGGCTGGAGAAGGATGCCTTCTCGTCGTCGCTCCGGTCAGGGGTGTTTCGATCGTCCGCCGCGCCGACGGTGAGGATGACCGGATCGATGCCCGGGGTGCTGATCGTCAGCGGTGCGGGACCTTCGTTTCCGGCGGCGGCGCAGACAACCAGCCCGCTGTGCCACGCTTTCTCCACCGCCTGACAGAGAGGATCGTCCCGGTACGATTCGTAGGCCGGCGCCCCGAGGGAGAGGGAGAGAATCCGGATGCCCAGTTCTTCCTTATGCTCGATGCACCACTCCACCCCCCGAATCACCGTCGACAGACGCCCTCCGCCTTCGGCGTCCAGTACTTTCACGCCCACCAGGTTGGCTTCAGGGGCGGGACCGACGTACAATCCCTCCGATTGGTGCCCTCCTCCCGCCGCATCCCCGGCGCAGTGGGTCCCGTGACCGTGGTCGTCGTAGGCTTCCTCCCGATTTCCCACCAGGTCGGCAAAGGCGATGATCCGGTTATCCGGTTGGGTCAAATCGTCGTGAGGATGGATCCCGGTATCGATAACGGCGATGGTGACGCCTTTCCCGGTAAATCCCAGCTGTTCGTGAACTTCAAAGGATTTTGTGGTCTTGGAAGCCACATCGAGAAATGCGTGCACCTTGCGGTCGTAATAGATGCGTGTGATTCCTTCATGATCGGCCAGGCCGCGAATCGTGTCGGGATGAAGCCGGCCGTAGTAGCCGTTCAACAGTCGGATCTCCCCGCCGATGGAGTCGCAGGACCTTTTTCGGCACAGATGGAGGGCGTCCTTTCGCTTCTCATCCTCCGCATCCCTCCGGAAGCGGACGATGACCGGAATCGCCTCGTCCCGCGCTCGCTTCCCGCGCTGCTCCCGGAGCTGATGAACCAAACCCGGATCGAGCGGGCAGGAAGGCTCCTCAAACCAGGCTTTGTTGGTCAATTTTTTTCACCCCCTCTAAACATTTATTTCTATGGGGAAAAGGTAAATTCCTCCAATAAACAAAAAATAAAAACAATTCACCTTGAGAAGGACGGGGAACACTTCCTAATTCCCGCGCCTTTCACAAAGCGAATTGAAAAAATTCAAGGGAGTGATCCTCCCTTTCCCGCCCTTCACCCGGGATGCGCCTTTCCCTTCACTCTTCCGTTTTGGAACATCAGTTCCTTTTCCAGCGTGGTGTCGCAAATATTGGCATATCCCAAGTGCAAGTAAAAAGGGAGCAGCTTCCTCGTCCCTTCGTCAATCGTGATCCAGATCCGCTTCACTCCCTTTTGGCGGAAACGTTCCTCCAATGAGGCGACCAGGCGCCTTCCGATTCCTCTCCCCTGGTAATCGGGATGCACCGCCAGACAATAGAAAAAGCCGGTGCTCCTGTCCATGGTGCCGACAATTGCCCCGACGATACGACCGTCCACTTCGGCCACCAGGACCAGATCGCGATCCCGCGCCAATTGTTTTGACAGCTCCTGGAGGGTTTCCCATTCCGAATCGCGCGACGCGGTCAACTGCCATATCCGGGAAACGTCATGGACGTCGGACAGTTGAAACGAACGAAGCAGCATGACACGATCACTCCTCTGATGGCCCGATTCTTTTAGTTTATATAATTGCTCTCCTGTTGACAATGTGTGGTTTCGAAGCATAAAAGTGTTGTTTTGTCAACTTCTCCCGGGAGGGGCTTTGAAAATCAAACCTTTTCACCCCCTTCTTCACTTCGCCGCCATTCCCGCCCAGGGGAGAAAGAGCAGGAGCGATATCGACACGACGCCCCGCACCGGGACCTCCAGCCAACCGACGCACAGGGCGACAAGAAGCACGAGGGCCCAGATGAACAGGGACCATCCGGCCAAACCGTTGGAGACTCGCTTGTTCTGGAACATGACGCCCGTGGATATCAACCCGCTGATCGCATAACACGTATTGCTGAACACGCCGGTCATGCGGATCAGCAAACGGTCCCAGGCGTTAAAATGGCCCGCCAGCTCCGGCGACGGCATCTGCAGGAACAGCTCGGAAAGGGCCGGAATGATGGTCATCTGAATGAGATCGTGCAGGATCTCCGTCGCGGCCCCGATGATCCAGATCAAGAGGGCCATCTGCAAGACGGGACGGTACATCGAATGAAATCCCGCCAGCCAAACGTAAAAGGCGAGGGTGATCGCCAGCGTGGCAAACATCCAGCTTGCCCACGACCAGAAAACGGCCGTCTCGTGTTCAGCGATGTAATACATCCGCTCCGTCTGAGTACCGCGAAACGTTCCGGTAAGAAACACTCCCATCAGGGTCAGCGCGGCCACATGGCTTAACGCCGCTCCCTTTAACACCCAGGGATGCCATTCCGCCACCTTCCACCTGTGGGTTCGGCTCCAATTCATCGGCCACGCCCCCATGCCCCAAATTTTTTATCGATTCTGAGGACACCCAATATGTTATATATCCAAAAAAACGGAAGGAAAAAACAACAATCGACAATATCCCGGTGCCCTCGCGCAAACGCAAAACAAAAAAGCGGCGAACGGACATCTTTCCCGATAACGGTTCAATTTCCCCATGGGAACTTCCGAGCAGGGGACGGTCCGATCGCAGAAATCCGGCACCTTGAGGGAGAACGGGGAGATAAACCTCTCCTATTATTAACTAAAACGAAAAAAACAGAAAAATGGTTCCCTTCCGGCGGGAAACTGTCCTATGGTAACATTTCTTCCCCCTCTGCCGAAAAATGATACAATGGGGAAAAAAACGAGGAGAGAGAAACCATGTCTTCCTCTCGGCCGCAACCCGTCGTCCGGTCCGTCTGCCCTCTGGATTGCCCCGATACCTGCGGGCTCGCCGTCACCCTGAAGGATGGGCGGATCCATCGGGTGGACGGCGATCCGGACCATCCCGTCACTCGGGGAACCATCTGCCACAAAGTGCGCCATTTTCCCGCCCGGGTTTACCACCCCGACAGGGTCCTTCATCCCCTGAAAAGGACCGGCCGCAAGGGCGAAGGCGTCTTCACCCGCATCACCTGGGAGGAAGCGCTGGATGAAATTGTCCGTCGCATGCAGGAGATCATCCGCCGACACGGGGCGGAAGCCATCTTGCCCTACAGCTACTACGGCAACATGGGACTGGTGAACAACGGCAGCATGGATCGCCGCTTCTTCCACCGCCTGGGCGCCAGCCGGCTCGACCGCACCATCTGCAACGTCGCGGGCAACCGCGGTTTCGAAATGACCATGGGTTTCAAGGGGGCGATCGATCCGGAGGAGACCGTCCACAGCCGCCTCATCATCGTCTGGGGCGGAAACATTGTCAGCACCAACATGCATCAGGTGATGCTCTTCGAACAGGCCCGCAAGCGGGGGGCCAAAATCATCGCCATCGATGTTCACCGGAACCGGACCGCCCGCTGGGCCGACGAATTCATCCAACTTTATCCCGGAACCGATGCCGCCCTCGCCCTGGGGATGATGCACACGTTGGTCGAAGAGGATCTGCTGGACCACGACTTCATCCGAACATACACCACCGGATGGGAGGAGTTCCGGAAGCGGGTCGCCGAATACACGCCGGAACGCGCGTCCCGCATCACCGGCGTCCCGGCGGAGGAGATCGTCCGTCTGGCCCGGGAATACGGCCGGACCACTCCTTCCTTCATCCGGATCGGCAACGGACTTCAGCACCATGACAACGGCGGGATGATCGTCCGCACCATCGCCTGCCTCCCCGCCCTGACGGGGCAGTGGAAGGTACGCGGAGGAGGCGCCCTCAAGGAAAACGGGGTCGCCACCGTCGACAAGGCGAGGCTGGAACGCCCCGATCTCCTGCCGAACCCGGAGGTCCGGACGATCAACATGATTCGCCTGGGAGACGCCCTGCTCCAAGCCGATCCGCCCGTCCGCTTCCTTTTCGTTTACAACGCCAATCCGGCCCGGGTGGCTCCCGCCCAGGAAAAGGTGCTTCAGGGCCTCGCCCGGGAGGATTTGTTCACCGTGGTGCACGATCTGTTCATCACCGACACAGCCCGGTATGCCGACTTGGTCCTGCCTGCCACATCTCACTTTGAAAACCTGGATGTCTACAAATCCTATTGGCACCTGTACCTTCAGATGGCCCGTCCGGTCATCCCGCCGCAGGGAGAGGCCATGTCCAACTTTGACCTCTTCAAAACCCTGGCCAAGCGGATGGGCTTCACCGAGCCCTGTTTCGACGACACGCCGGAGGACATCATCCGCCAGGTTGCGGACCAGCCCGAAAATCCCTGGATGGAGGATGTGACCTACGAGGAATTGGCCGAAAAGGGCATCGTCAAGTTGAATCTCGCCAAACAGCCTCTTTTCCCCGACCTCTTAAAAAGGAACAAAATCGCCCTCTACAGCGAGCGGATGAAGGAGGAGGGACTGGATCCGCTCCCGAACCACGTGCCGCTGAAGGAGGGCTTCGACGCCCGGAGGAACGGCGATGCGAAGCACCCCTTCATGTTGATCGCGGGGCCCAACCACCAGTTTCTCAACACGACCATGGGCAATATCCCCAAACTGCGGAAGCTGGAGGGCGAACCCCGGATGGAGATCCACCCGGCCGACGCCGCCCGGTACGGCATCGCCGACGGCGAGGCCGTCCGGGTGATCAACCGTCGCGGAAGCTGCATCTTGAAGGCCAGGGTGACGGAAAACACGCTTCCCGGGGTCCTCGTAAGCAACGGATTGTGGTGGGGAGACGCCTCCCTAGACAGCAAGGGAGTCAACCAGCTGACGCCCGATCGGGAGGCCGATCTGGCGGGCGGTGCGGTATTCTTCTCCACTGCCGTCCGCATCGAAAAGTTGACGTAAAGCTTCGGCACAATGAAAAACCGGCGCCTCTTCCGAAGGCGCCGGTTTTTTGCCCATCGCGCTTCAGGGTGAACCCGTTCCGGAGTCACCGCCTGAGGCTCCCTGACCCCCATCTTGATTTCCGGATTGATCGCCCCCCGCTTGATTTCCGCCGGTATTACCGGAGGCGTCACCGCCGGAACCGGTGGAATTCCCGGTGTCTCCTGCCTGATCGGAGCCGTTTGCGGGGGTTTCATTCGACGGCTTATCGGGATCCACTTGAACTTGTTTCGCCTTCATTTTCGGGGCCGGCGGCACAGAACGCTGAACCACCTTGGCATCCGGGGTGGTGTAGATGGAAACCGTGATAAAGCCTTCACCCACATAGGTTTTGATCATGACGGGTTTCTCCAGGCTGTTCACGAACCGGAAGTCCGGTCCGCCCCAGGACACCGTGGCATCCCGACCGGCGGGGACATAGGTCACTTCCTTGCTGTGGGAATACCGAACCGTCACCCGCAGCCCCGCCGCATCCACACTGTTGTAGAGGGTGGAGGAGGTTTGGCAGATTCCGCCCCCGATCCCCTCGCTGTATTCGCCCCGGACGATCACCGCGGCCGGCTTGTAGCCCCGCTCAGGCGTGCGCTGCCCGACCACTCGGTTGAAGGAAAAGGACTCGCCCGGATTCAGCACCAGGTTGTTGATCGCATCGGCGGACAGGCGAATATTGGTCGTCCTGTTCACGTTGCTCGCATCAAAATAGGTGGTGTAGCGGCCGATGCGCCTTTGGTTGACCGCGCGAAGGTCCTTCTCCGTCACCCGGGGTTTTTCCGCGATGAAGGGAATTTCCTGGGGTTCGTTGATATAATCGGACAGATGAGGCAGCCAGCTCTCTTCGATTTCCTCCAGATCCATCCTCTTTCCCTCTTTGGACGGCTGGATGGGTGCCCCCCATCGCTCCATGCGGGCGTCCTTCGCCGGTTCATCCACTTCTTCCTTGATTTCCTTCAGCCATTTCATCAGCTTCGTTTGGTCGACAGTGGCAATGTCTTCTCCGTCATATCCGATCGACCGGAGGTCCATCTCCCATTTCTTCTCTTCATGTTGAAGGATGAGCATCGCCGGTTCCGGCGGCTCTTCGGGCGAACTCTCCGTCTCCTGCGGCGTCGGCTGAACGGCCGCCGTGGTCTCGGGCTCGCCCATAAAGGCGAAGGCGGTGAGGGACCCGGCCAACACGATGACCAACGCCAACGTCACGACGGAAACGGCGCGGGGATTCATCCTGTCCAGGGGCAGGCGGTTGATGAGCGGAATCCGCCCCAGCAGTCGGATCAGGCCTTGTCCCGTTCGGTCAAAGACCGATGAGGGGTTTTGTTCCCCCAACCGATCCTTGCGGGAATAGCTGATCCTCTCGAGCCTCATCTCCCCCGCTTCCCCCGCGGCCGAACCCGAATCGGCACGCTTTCCCCCATCATCCGATGAAACCCCGTCACCGGATTTCTCCATTCGTTCACGCTCGTCCACAGTTTCCTCTCTCCCTTTGGTTTCTAAAAAGCGGGTGGAGGGAGAACTTTCCTCCCTTTCACCGCTCATTCAATTTTCCACTTCCAAGCCCAGTTCCAACTGAACCGGATCCTTAACAGCGGACAGCGCCTTTTCATACACTTTGGGCAAGGCGAGGAAATCCAGCTCTTCCTCGGCTACCCACCTCCATCCCGGCGGAAGGGATCGAGTCGCGTCGGATGCCCTGCCGCTCACCACCACCGCCTGCCAACGGCGGTGGCTGAAGACATGTTCCACATGCCCCAAAACCGGTCCCGGTTCAATCGGAAAGCCCTTCTCCGCAAAATACCGCTCCAGTATCCTTTGGGGAGAGTCGTCTTTCCTCCTTTCCACCGTCGGCAGTCCCCACATTCCGGCCAAGAGACCCTTGTCGGGCCGGCGCTCGAGCAACATCCGCCCCTCGCCGTCGACAACCCAGCCGAATACGACGGAGACCGGCAGCGGAGCCTTCCCCTTGCGCTTGACGGGAAAGTCCTTCACCCTCCCCTGTTCGTAGGCCCGGCATTCCCGCACCAGCGGGCAACGGTCGCATGCCGGGGAAGAAGGGCTGCAGATCAAAGCTCCCAGTTCCATCAGCGCCTGATTGAAATCGCCGGGGCGATCCTCCGGAATCAGATCCATCGCCAGCGCCTCCATCCGGCGCCGGGTAGCGGCCTTGGTGATATCCTCTTCGATGGCATAGATCCGGGAGAAGACCCTCATCACGTTTCCGTCCACCGCGGGAACGCGCTGATTGTAAGCGATGCTCAGCACGGCGCCGACGGTGTAGGGACCCACTCCCTTCAGCCTGCTCATCGCCTCCCGGTCATCGGGTACCTTGCCTCCGTAGGATTCCGCCACCTCCCGTACCGCCGCGTGCAGGTTGCGGACGCGGGAATAATATCCCAGCCCTTCCCACGCCTTGATCACCTCCTCTTCGGGTGCGGAGGCAAGATCCTTCAGCGTAGGAAACCGTTGCATGAAACGTTCGTAATATGGAATCACCGTATCAACCCGTGTTTGTTGCAACATCACTTCGGATACCCATATTTTATACGGATCCCTTTCCCTTCGCCAAGGCAAATCTCTCCTGTTTTTGTCATACCAGGACAGGAGTTTGGTGCGGACCTGCTCCACCCCTTCGGGATCCAGTTGTTTTTCGTCGGATTTTTCCACAGCCTCTCAACTCCCTTACCCCCTGAAAACATGATGCGCTTCGACAATCGCTGACCGATTTTATCCTTTTTCTTCAACCGCGTCCCGTTATCCTGCTAAAAGCCCAGGCCTGAATCCCCCTTCCGGAGACCCAGTCCTTCAACCTTAAAAAAATCCCCCCTTCCGGTTCTCTGCGGCGATGAAGAAGCCGCTCGGCAGCATCTTTTTCCCCCACGCGGATCACTTCCACAAACAGTCCCGGCTGATCGCACCCCTCCAGGATTTCATGCCCCTCCACCGGGGCGATTCGCGCCGTCTCTTCCCTGATTTCTTCCGCGTGACGCAAAAAGATTTCCCGTCGGGACGGATCGATCCGGTATTCGACAAAAATCGTGAATGTTTCGGTACCGTGGTCTTCCATCCTGAACCCGCTCCTTTCCGATGTCCAGTTTACCAAACCGGACAATGCCTGTTATACGGTCCGAATGGAATGGACGAATAAAGTTCACCGGGAGCGTTTATCGCTTATAATAGGCTTATAACCGGCAAGCAGCTTGCAGGAGGTTGTCATGGATACTGGGACTCACTTCGCGATGGGCATCGGACTCTTCGGACTGGCACACCTGGATCCCTCGGTGACTTCCCATCCGGTCACGGCGCAGGCCGTGCTTTTGGGAACCGTTCTCGGCTCCCAGGCTCCGGATTTCGACGGATTGTTCCGCTTCAAAGGCGGTGCGGCTTACATCCGGCAGCACCGGGGGCTCAGCCACTCCTTCCCGATGATCTTTGTCTGGGCATCCCTGATCACCTTCATCCTTTTCCTCACCCATGAGAGAGCATCGCTCCTCTCCCTCTGGATGTGGACGCTTCTCGCCGTCGCCGTGCACGTTCTGATCGACTGCTTCAATTCGTACGGAACCCAGGCCCTTCGTCCTCTGTCCCGCCGGTGGATCGCATGGGATGTGCTCAACATCATCGATCCCTTCATCTTGACCGTCCACCTTGCGGGATTTCTTCTTTGGTGGTTGACGCCGATCCATCCGGGCGCTTTGTTTGCCGCCATTTATTCGCTCATCATCCTCTACACGGCATGGCGGTGGCGAATTCACCGCTCCCTCGTGCGAAAGGTTGCAATGCAGGCGGAACAGGCCAAACGCATCAGCGTCATCCCCACGATCCGTCCCTCCCTGTGGAAACTGGTGGTTGAAGAAGACGGCCGGGTTCGCTTCGGAGAGATTCACCGGCGAAAAATTCGGTGGACGGACGAAATCCCGGACACCGATCGGGAACATCCCGCCGCCCTGGCATCCCTGAAGGATCCGGACATCGCCTCCTTTCTCTACTTCAGCGATTACGGGCACGTGCAGGTGCAACCCTTCGGGGACGGATACAAGGTGCGCTGGGCGGACGTCCGCTATTACCACAAAAAACGCTTTCCCTTCGTCGCCGTCGCCTATCTGGACCACAACCTGGACGTGATCCGCTCCTACATCGGCTGGTCCTCGGAACAGCGTCTGGAGAAGAAGATCAATTCATGCACGATCGAAACCCCTTGAAACAGGAGACTTCATTCAAGCCCCGCCTCGGGCGGGGCTGTGCTATAATGATCCCTGTCGTACTCACTACGCCGCAACCGAGGTGAACTTATGAACCCCAAGATGCCCGCCATCAACGAATCCTCGAACACCGCCAACCTCTCCGGTTTCAGCTGGGTAGAAGGGGCCGAAAAAAAGATGTGGTCCATCATCAATAATCCGGTGGACGCCCTGCTCCTGCCCATCGCCCGGATCATCCTGATCCTCTTCCTCACCTATGTGGCACTGCGGTTCACCGGCAAACTGATCGACCGGATCTTCCAGCTCAAGCGAATCGACCGGAAAAAGGCGCTGACACTGAGCAAACTGATCAAATCCTTCGCCCGTTACGCCATCTACTTCGTCGCCGCCCTCACGCTGCTGTTCAACATCGGAATCGATCCGACGCCCGTCCTCGCCAGCGCGGGGATCCTGGGGCTGGCCATCGGGTTCGGTGCCCAGAACCTGGTTCGCGATCTGATTTCCGGCTTCTTCATCATTTTTGAAGATCAGATGGAAGTAGGCGATTACGTTCAGATAAACGGCAAGATTTCGGGGACAGTGGAGGAGATCGGAATCCGCGTCACCAAGATCCGCGAGTGGAACCAACGCCTCCATTATCTGTCCAACGGCGAAATCCACCATGTGGCCAATTACAACCGGGTTCAGATGCGCCCCCTGGTTTCCGTCACGGTCCCCTACGAATCGGATCCGGAACTGGTGGAACGGATTTTAAGCGAAGTGTGTGAGGAAATCGGCAGACGGTACGCCCCTCACCTCGTGGAGAAACCCTCTATCTACGGCGTAACGGATCTCGGAGAATCGGGCGTCCAGTACACGCTGATGGCCTTAAGCCATCCGGACCAATACTGGCTGATCGAGCGGGAATTGCGCCGGGCGGTCGTCATCGCTTTTCAAAAACACGCGATCGAAATCGCCTATCCGCGCCGCGTCCTCCAGCCTCCAAACAACGGGAACTCCGAAGGAAACGAAAAAACGCCGGGTTGACGCACGTCAGCCCGGCGTTTTTCGTTCGATCAACCCAACAGATTGACGATCCAGGCGACTCCTCCGGCGGCAGCCACCGATATGACCGTCCACACTCCGATACCCCGGATGTCCCTTCTCCAGGCGACCATCGGGTCCACGGCAGGCTTCTTCTCTTTTCTCCGCTGCCTTCGCGCCATTTTAACCCTCCTTGCCTCCCGTTATCGCATCCCACAGATAAAAGGTGGCGTAACTGCGCCAGGGTGCCCAGGCCTCTCCGATCCTTCGGACCTCCTTTTCCCCCGGCCGCTCCGCCAGACCGTAAACCTTTTGCACCGCCCTGCGCAGGCCGATATCGGCGGCGGGCAGCAAATCCGGGCGTCCCATTCCGAACAGGAGCAGGCATTCCACCGTCCACCGGCCGATTCCCCTCAGGGGGAGCAGGATTTCCATCACCTCTTCGTCGCTTCGTCGGCGAAGTCCTTCCAAATCCAGCCTGCCTTCCGCAACCATTCGGGAGATGTCGATGACGTACTCCGCTTTCCGCCGGTTGAACTGAAGCCGGGTCAAGTCCTCATAGGAAAGGGCGGCAACCCGATCCGGCGTCGGAAAGGCGCAAACGGACTCCCCCTCAAATTCCACCCGTTCCCCGGCCAGCCGCATGAGGCGGTCGATCAGGGTGCCGGCGAAGGAGAGGTTGAGCTGCTGGCTGATGATCGTCTTGATCAGGCACTCGTACAGGGTCGGATCCAGCACCGGACGGAGCCCTTCCCGCTCCCGGACCACCGGGGCGAGCAGCTCATCCTGATCCGCCCGGCGGTAGAAAGGAGTCAAATCCACATCGGCGGAAAACATGCGGCGGAGTTGCTCCTCCAGCTCCCGCCGCTCCTCCGGTGTCACCGCCTGGTGGATGCGAAACAGCAGGGACGGCTCCCTCCAGCCGATCTCCACCACAAAGGGGCGCCCCTTCGCGCGAAGGGTTCGGTAAAGGTTTCCCTTCCGCACAAAATAACCCGACTTTTGCAGGTGAAACAGCCGCCGGATCGTCCGTTCGAAGGAAAAGGGCGGCCGCGGTTCTATCTGTAGGGTTTCCATGAAGCACACCACCGATCGAAGCCGTCAGGAAAGATGGACCTCCCGCTTCATCTTTTTCATTTTATCATCCTTTTGGCGGGTGCAAAAGGAAAGTCCTCGGGGAAAGTCTCCCGGACGGGGCTCCGGGCATACGAATAGGAGTGATACCACTTGCCCCGGGGGGAATGAACATGATCGCCGCTTTACGCCACTGCCAGGAGATCTGCGAACAGGCGGCCGCCATGATGGTCGCTGCGCCCGACGCCGCCCTTCGCAAAAAACAGCTTCACTTGCTCCGGGAATGTGCCGAATCCTGCGCCTCGGTCGCCCGGACCCTGTCTCGATCCGGCCGCATTTCCGAAGAGACGGCCCTTCGCTGCGCCCGCATCTTCAGGAAATGCGCCCGGGAATGCACGAAACACTGGGACCCTTTCTCCCGGCACTGCGCCCAGGTCTGTCTGTACGCCGCCTTCATCTGCCGGCACTGCGCCCGGAAGGGGAGGACCCGATTAAAGGACCACGGCGGAAAACCTTTTGTGGTGGACATTCATCGGGCGGCCAGGCATAACCGCACCTTTCGCACCGCCCTGTGGACCGGAGAGCATCTGCAGGTGACCGTGATGAGCATCGATGTCGGGGAGGACATCGGCCTGGAAAGGCACCCCGACACGGATCAATTCCTGCGCATTGAACAGGGACGGGGACGGGTTCTCATGGGAAGGCGCAGGGACAGGCTGGATTTTGAAGCGGAAGTGCACGATGATGATGCCATCATGGTCCCCGCCGGCATCTGGCACAATGTCATCAATACGGGGGATGTGCCGCTGAAGCTTTACTCCATTTACGCGCCGCCGGAGCATCCCTTCGGTACGGTTCACAAAACGAAACGGGACGCGGAGGAAGCGGAAAGATGATCAAAGGCCCGCCTCTTTCGAAGGCGGGCCTTTTCAATCGACGATCGCCACGCGAACGCCCTTCTTCACGCCAAACTGCAGCGCTTCCTCCAGATCGTTCATAAACACGTCAATTCGTTTTCCCTTGATGGCACTCCCCGTATCCTGCGCGACGAAGTAACCCAACCCTTCGATATACACCCGGGAGCCGATCGGGATCACGGATGGATCGACGGCAATCGTCACTCCTTCCACGGCGGGGGCGCCGCTGGAGGTGATCCCGTAGGCCGGATGCCCCGGCGATTTGCCGGTGGATTCCGGGCCGGCGGTGTAGGCGGTCAGGGTGAAATCCCCCAGGTCCCGTCCGTAAGCCATCGGCAGCAGGGCGGGCCGGGATTCCCCTCTCTCCCCGCTTTCCGCCTCCCGCTTTCGGAGGGGAACGCGGAGCGCCTGACCGACCCGGATAAAGGAGGGATCATCCAGCCGGTTCATGCGGGAGACGGTCTCAACGTCGGTCCCGAACCGGCGGGCGATGCTGTACACCGTGTCCCCCTTCTCCACCTTGATCGTCGTCCATCCACTTTCCTCGGCCGCCGCCCGGGGCAGATCCCGCCCGTCTCCGACAAACAATCCGACGGCCAGGGCCAGGCCGAGGGCGGGAATCAACCAGCGCTTGGTCATGACGGATCCTCCTGTGCTAGATTCGTAGATTCACTGTCCATCATGACCGGTTTCGAAGCTGTTTATACCCGGATCTCATCCTTCGCTCTCCGACAGCTCGTCCAAACTCTTCTCGAAACTGGGGCCGAAATGTTCCAGAAAATAATCGACTTCCGGCATCTCCAGCTTGCGGATCCGCTCCTCGATCTCCCTTTTCGCCACGAGAAACTCCCGGTTGCCCGATGCGATCTCGATCACACACTTAAGATAGGCATCCAGCAGATCCGCTCCCTTCACCCAGCGGAGCAGCTCCGGATCCGGATCCCGGAAAAAGGGGCGGTACGATTCCCGAAGCTCCCCGGGCACCATCTCGCACAAGCGCTCCGCGGCCAAAGCCTCCAGTTCCCGAAACCCCTTCAGGATGGTCCGGTTGTGATGTTTCACCGGGCTGGGAATGTCCCCGGTGATCACCTCCGTCGCATCGTGGTAGAGGGCCAGCATGACCGCCCGTTCCACCGGCACCTCCTTCCCGAACACCCGGACGGCGATCGTGCACAAAGCGTGGGTCAGCAGGGCCACATGAAAGGAGTGTTCCGCCACATTTTCCGGTACGGCGCTTTGCATCAGCCCCCA
Source organism: Planifilum fimeticola (assembly GCF_003001905.1). Lineage (NCBI taxonomy): Bacteria > Bacillati > Bacillota > Bacilli > Caryophanales > Thermoactinomycetaceae > Planifilum > Planifilum fimeticola. The sequence continues at coordinate 41,225 of NZ_PVNE01000016.1, read as the reverse complement.
GCGCCGAATCAGGCGCAACCGGTACAGGTACGCATAAAAGGGATTCATCCTCTTCCATCCCCCCGTAAAGCTTCGATGGATCGCCGCCTCAAGATGCCGTCGAGTTCTGCTGTTCCTCCGTCACGTGCGGGGACGGGGCGGGCATTCGGCACCGCCGTTCATACTGCCAGTTGATCAGGATTACGCTCAGGAAAAACAGGCTTCCCACCTGCGGGGCGATGATCGTGTAATCGTACATACCGTGGCCGAGGAAGGCGAAAATGAGCGACAACATCATGCCGGACAGACGCTTTTCCTCGAGCCGGATGGCCATTTTCCGCCATCTCCGGGCCCGGTATACGGTCATGACGAGCATCAGCAAAAAGAGAACAAGTCCCACCACGCCAAATTCCGTCGCCACCCCCAGAAAGATGTTGTGGGCGTGGTAAATATGTTTGCCCGTCAATTCGGCGAAAACCTGCCCAAAATGAAGGGGGAGCACCCCGACCAGCCAGTGATCCTGAAAAATGCGGAAGGCGTTCTGCCAGACAAAGATCCGCACGCTGATGGTCGCAAAGAGCGTCTCTTCCCGGGGGATCAATGTCTGATTGGTGTAAATCACGCAGCCCAGGAGAACGAGGAAGACGAACAGCAAAATCGTACGGCGACGGTTTCCGGTCATCCACACCTGGACCAGCAGCCCGACGGTCAATCCCACCCACGCTCCGCGGGATCCGGTCATCCAGATGGCCATGCAAAATAAAAAAAAGGCAGCTAGGGCGGCAACCTTCTGCCAACGCTTTTTCAAAACCGAAAAGGCGTAGGTGCTGATCAGAGCCAGACAAATCAACAATGCGGCCGCCAAGTTGGAATTGGTCGATGTTCCCACGCTGCGCGTCATGTCATTCTGGTAAATGGCGGAATACCCCAACAGCCGGCCCCACCAGGATGCCTCCTGCGAAAGCCAGCCGAACCCCTGCAGAAGGACGACGACAGCGATATAAAAACCGGCTACCCAAAACAATAGGTACAACCGTTGTATTTCATGCCACGACCAGTCCAATCCCCGTTTGATCCACACCGTGAGCAGATAATAGGTCAAAAACACCAAAATCGGGATCAAACCGACGGGAATCCAGGAAATCCAGTAAGGATTGAAATACCAACTGATCGCGGTCCAAAGAAGGAATCCGATGAAAATCCCTTCCGGGAAACCCCGGATCGGCCAGCGTCCCTTGACGAGGAAGGGAGTGAGAAGGCCGATGATCAACAGAACAACCGGAGGCAACCACGGGGAAATGATGATGGACAAGATCAGAGCCTGAATCAACCGGGCTGCCAGGTTGTTAGGAAGATCTCTGCTCAAAGGTACAAACTCCTTTTGCAATCATATTTGAGTACTTAATGGATTATATACCAGCGCTTCCTGATTTGGCAACCGACGGCATTCGCGTCAGCGCTGACCGACGTGGATGCTCGGGGCCGAAAGCGAAGCAGGGGATTCGCCGATCATCTGAAGCACCGCTTCAACGCTGCGGGACGGATGGATTTTCTTCCGCCACTGGAGCATGGCTTCGCGGATCGGGGAGAAACATTCGGGGTCGCTCAAAAAGCGATCCAGGATCTCATCCAGGTGATCCTCCCCCTCGAGCCGCAGCGCCAGGCCGTTTCTTGTCAGGAACTGTCCGTTTTTCTCCTCGTGGCCGGGAATCGTTCCGTACAGGAGGAGCGGCTTCACCTTGGCAATCGCTTCGGTGCAGGTCATCGCTCCCGGCTTGGTGAGAATCAGATCCGCCGCCTCCATCCATTCGGACAGGGACTGGATGTAACCGGCGATTCGGATATTGGGATGGTCGAGCTTTGGATCCGTCGTCAGGGATTGGTACAATTGATGGTTTCGCCCGGTGACCACCAAAATCTGCATGTGATTCCGCCACTTGGCCATCATGTTTACCAATTGCTCCATGCCGCCCAGCCCCAAACCGCCACCCATGATCAACACGGTGGGAATTTGGCGCAGCCCCAGGCGTCGGCGGACTTCGGCCTGATCTTCTTCTTCCCAGAAGATCGGGTCGGTGGGAATACCCGTGACCAAGATCCGTTCGGGATCCGTTCCGATTCGGATCAATTGATTCCGCACGTGCTCAGCCGGCACCAGGTACCGATCGGTTTGAGGATGCGCCCAGGAGCCGTGGGCGGAAAAGTCCGTGACGACCGTGCACAGCTTGAAATCCCATCCCCGCTCCTTCAGGCGGGCCACTCCGAAGGCGGCGAAGGGGTGGGTCGAAACGACCAGACGCGGCCGGTGAAGGGTGATCAGCTCCGCCAGACGTGTGTACAGGGCATAGCGGATAAAGGATTGCAGCGAACGGGGAAACGACTTCCCCTGGTGCCAACCGTAAAAGGCCCGCCAGATAAAGGGGGTTTTCCGGATGATCCCCAGGTAGGAATCCACCAACAAACGGCTCATCCGGGGACGAAGTACCCGGCCGATCTCCACCAGACGGGCATTCACGTCCGCATCGGCCGACCGAATCCCCCGCAGGATGGCCTCCGCCGCCCGGGTGTGGCCGGTGCCGAAATTTTCCGATACCAACAGGATGTCGCATTGCCCGACAGAATCCAATGTTTGGACCGGCCACCCATCTTCCACGAGGGAAGCCCTTGGCCACGCAACTCGAGCCATTACCATCTCCCCTTTGACATGAAAAGCGTGAACAACACCCTATTTCGGCAAAACGTCTTTCCCGGCCGATCCGTTTCACGGACTTATTATACCACTTTTCCCCTTCGGGTTTTCTCAAGGGGGCCGGACCTCGCGCCCTACAGGGATTTCGAGTGGATGAAAGCGCAAAACAGCACCCCCTATTCGACATCATCACACCGAAACCAGGGGCGCTGTTTTTTCATTAGGCTCGCAGATCTTTCCTGCAAGGAGGCGATCTTGATGAAGCGGGGTGTACCTATTCACTTTGTGCCCTGACACCGCCGCGATGAGCTCCACTGCTTTGAAATGGCCAATCCTTTCCCGGTGTGACAAGGATATCGGAAAGGATCCCGGAAGAACAATGCCGACGGAAATGGAGCTCTTCCGGAAATCAGGACGCCCGAGTTCCTTCACCGCAAACGAGCCAGTTTTTCCATAAATTCCGCAATCAGTTTAAGGGATTCCAGATCATAGCCCCGAAAAAGTTCAAGCGCTCTTTGATCCTTTTCCTGGTGCAATTGACGATGCAGCTTTGCCAGCTCAGCTCCAAGAGGGGTAACGTAATAATAAATTTCCTTCAGGTTGTCCGGGCGTTTCTCCCGTTTGATTAATCCGTGATCCAGCAGTTTTCGCGTCGTTTTTGATATTGCACCCTTGGTGACACCCAATTCCTTGGCAATGTCGACCGCTCTTACCCCTTCCCCTTCACTGATGACATCCAAAGCATGAAGGCCCAGTATCGTGATATGCGGTACCAGCCGTTTCAGCTCAGAATCGGATGCGTGCTCTTTTAACCAGTTTTTCTCGGCGTCATCATCGGACTCGCTGGCCAGTAACCGAAGCAAAGATTTTTCAATCCGACCCTTAATCCTTTGCAAATCATCATTACTGGCATCCGTCATAAAGACCTTCCTTCCCCTCATTCTAGAAAAGAGTATAGCATAGTTTCCTCGGAAACCATTTGACTTTCCCCCAGGCGTACGGTAATATGGTTTCCAAGGAAACCAAATGGGTAAGGAGGCACGTCTGTGAACGACGTCATCAAGACCATACTAAATCACCGGTCCATTCGAAAGTTCAAAGATATCCCGTTGAGCCGGGAACAAATCGACACCATCGTTCGGGCCGCCCGGATGGCGCCAACCTCTTCGAATTTACAACCGTTTACCATTATCGGGGTGACAGATCCCGACCTGAAGAAATTCTTGGCGAAAAGGTCGGGAAACGAGGACACCATCAATCAATGCGGGTATTTATTCATCTTCTGTTTGGATCTTTATCGGATCATGGTATCCGCCAGTGCCGAGGAAAAAGTAAAAATGAGGAACACATTAAGCTTTTCCTATTTTAATCAGACTGCCGTTCTCAGTGTGGGAATCGCCCTGCAAAATGCAAATTTGGCAGCTGAATCGATGGGGCTAGGAACAGTAATCATTGGAGGAATCAACGGCGCGTTGCCGGATCTGGATGAATGGCTGGATCTGCCGGAATATGTGATTCCTCTGGCGGGTTTGGCATTGGGTGTGCCAGATGAACAGCCGGAGCAAAAACCTCGTTTGCCTCAGGATGCCATATTTTTCGAGAACAAATATGACCGTGATCTTCGAGAAAAAGTGGAACGGTATGATAAAGAAATCGAGGAATATTACCAAGCGCGGACCAGCAACCGGAAAAACGAGAACTGGTCCAAAAAGATTATCGGCATGCTGGCGAGAGATCTTCCACTCGGCTTTTACAGCGAGTATATCAGAAGGAAAGGATTTATATTCAAATAAACCGACAAACCACAAGCTTTTTCGAAGAGGGCTTGTGGTTTGTACTCATCATCCCGGTCATGGAATTCCCGCAGGGACAAGCGCATTCGCCTGCCTGGCCCGGAAAGCTCTCTCTTTCCACGGAATGGATTACCTCGGCTTTTTTGCTATTGCCCCCTCGGACGCAGGCTATTTCGGCTCCAACAGGGCACAGCACTCCACATGCCCCGTATGCGGGAACATGTCCACCGGCTGCACTTCCCGGACCCTGTACCCCAGCTCCGCCAGATATTTTGCGTCGCGGGCGAGGGTGGCGGGATTGCAGGACACATAGACGATCCTGTCGGGACGCATGGAGGCTGCGGTCTCCAAAAGCGCGGGATCGCATCCCTTCCGCGGGGGATCGAGCACGATGACGTCCGGTTTGATCCCCTCGCGCAACCAGCGGGGCATTACTTCTTCTGCAGTCCCCTCTTCAAAGGTCACGTGGTTCATCCGGTTGAGGGCTGCGTTGCGTTCGGCATCCCGGATCGCCGCGCCGACGACATCCACGCCATAGACGCGCTTGGCGCGCCGGGCGAGATAAAGCGCGATGGAACCGATCCCGCAATAGGCATCGATCACGGTTTCGCCGCCGGTCAGGCCGGCATATTCCGCCACCCGGTCGTACAGGACCTTTGTCTGCACCGGATTGATCTGAAAAAAGGAATGCGCGGAAATGGCGAACATGACGTCCCCGATCCGGTCATAGATGACTTCCCGGCCCCATAACAGCCGATTTTCCGGCCCCAGGACCACACTGGACCGTCTGCGGTTCACGTTTTGGATGATGGACTTCAACTGGGGAATTTCCCTGCGCAATGCTTCCACCCATTGTTGCCGGCGGGGAAGTTTCTCCCCGTTCGTCACCAGCACCACCATGCACTCGCCGGTATGAAAGCCCGTCCGCACCATCACATGCCGTAAAATGCCGCGGTGGGTCCGTTCGTCGTAGATGGGGGTGTCCAGGCGCCGCGCCAGTTGCTTCACCATCCGGACCACCCGATCGTTCAGCGGGTGCTGGATCAGGCAGGTATCCATGTCCACAACCCGGTGTGTCCCGGAAGCGTAAAAACCGGCGACCGCCTTCCCGCCCTCCATCCCGAAGGGAACCTGGGCCTTGTTTCGGTAACCCCAGGGGTTCTCCATCCCGATCACCGGGCGAATTTTCACCTCCATCCGCCCGATCCGGGAGAAGCTGTCGCGCACCTGCCTTTCTTTCATCCGCAGTTGTTCCGCGTAGGACACATGCTGCAGCTGACAACCTCCGCACCTTCCGAAGACGCCGCAGGGAGGCGTTGAGCGCTCCGGAGACGGCTGAATCACCTTTACCAGCCGGGCGCGGCCGTGGTTTTTCTTCACCGCCTCCACTTGCGCCAAAACCCGTTCCCCGGCGGCGGCAAAGGGAATGAACAGGGTAAACCCCTCGTATTTCCCCACCCCTTCGCCGGCGTGGCTGTAGCCGGTTATCGTCAGTTCAATTTTCTGTCCCGTATGCACCGGTTGATCTCCCATATCCTGCTCCCTCTTTTGCGAGAAATGGGTCCGCTTTCACTCCAAAGGCAATGAAGCCCCACTTCAAAGTTCACGTCCTGCCCCTTGCCGGACGCTGTATAAAACCCCCCGCGGAAAGGTTGCGATCCGCTCCCCTGAAATACCCGGCTATTATAACCTCAATCACCGCATTGATACGTCCCTGAACGACGCATTGCATTCATCGATCAACACCGAGTACACCTTCACATCTCTCGGTATGCCGTTGATGATCACTTCTTTTCTCAGGGTTCCTTCATAAGTCATCCCCAGTTTTTTTAACACTTTCTCAGAAGCAGCATGATTTGATTCGCATTTTCCTTCTATTCGGATGAGCTCCATTTGATCAAAGCCGAAGGATATCACTTCCCTTAACGCTTCGGTTGCAATTCCTTTTCCCCATCGTTCTCTGCAAATAACCGCACCAATCGAGGCTGCTCGATCTTGTTTAAGGTACAAATTGACGGTTCCGATTACCCGCTTGTCTTTTTTATCCACAACTGACCAGACCAACGTTTTGCCCTCATCCATTCTTTTGATCAGGTTCTTCAGGTGATTTAACGTTTCCGTCTTGTCAACATGTTTATTTCTCGGTACATAAACGGTAGCCTCCTCATCCGAAAAAACTTGAAACAAATCATCAACATCAGCCAATGACAATTTCCTTAGCAATAAACGACGGGTTTCCAGATCGGGACAGGGCATCGCATTCAATGATGCTTCCCTCCATCATATCAGATGCACAAATACGGATGATAAACCGAAAACGGTCAAAGGGTTAGCCCCGGATTCATCCCCTGTTGACCTCTGTCAAGCTCGCATTGACCTTGGGTATTATAGCACAGCCCCGGTGATAGATTGCGATGTACAAAAAAACGGCCGGCGCGGAAAGCGCCGAATGGAGGAGCGGCACCCGGCGGCTCCCGGGATGCGCCTTGAGGACGAACCCCGTCCATCGGCAGCGGGCGCTTGTCCCCAACAAGAAGGGACGGCACTTTGCGTACCGTCCCTAAAAGGATTTGTTCCATGCACCTTTCCTCGACGCATCACGCCACCGGCTGCTCCTCCAGAGCCTCTCGCACGGAGGTAGTGATCCACTCGGAGACGAGGGGATGAGGCAGATAGGTGTGCCCGGAATAGACGTAGGGAATGCCCTCCAGCCGGGAGGGAATCACCTTCCGGGTGAAATAGCCTTCGCTCAGAAACAGGGGGACCACCAACAGGCGGTAATCCCGGGCGAGATCCTCCGCCCGCTCGCGCAGGTTGTCCGGATGAAAGGTGGCGCTGGAAACGCCGGCAAATCCCCCCGCCCGCTGTATCTGACCGGCCAGGCGATCCATCGCCCGTTCCCATTCTTTGCGCAAGACGGGAGTTTCGTTGCCGTGTCCGACCAGCAAAACCCATTCATCCTGCGGATCGGCGCTGAGCTCCTTCGCCCGTTCCGTCAAAATCCGGGCGATGAAAGGGTGATCGTCCATCGGCCGGCAAAACCGCACCCGGGCATTGAACTCGATGGGCGGCACATCCGCCTCGACGGGATGGGGCGGCTCCACACCCAGCATGCGGGCGATTTCGGCGATATGGCCGCTGCCGGAGGAGACGAAGAGCGGGACGGCCACAATCTCCTCCACTCCCTGTTCCTCCAGGGACCGGATGGCGTCCGGAATCCCCCGTCCCTCCACCATCTCCAGAAATCCGACAGCGACCGGCACCTCCAGATCCACCCGTTCGACGGCATCGTCCACCATCGCCACCCATTCGGATTTGCTGGAACCGTGAGCTATGACCAGCGCACCCCGTTTCTTCATCGTCTCACCTCGTTCCATGCTGTTCTCCCCATTATACCACTTGTACAAAATCCTTCCCGGGAAGACTTTGTGACATCCCCTCCGCTAGCGCGAAAACCGTCGAACCGCCTGCCAGGCAAAGAAGGCGAAGAAGAGACTGACGAAACCGCTGAGAATGTTGGGCTCCTTCAAGAAGAAAAACTGTATCCCCGCATTGGCCAAGAGGAGGATGATCAGCAAATGATAAACCCCTCGATGAAAGGGATTGCCGCGCAGTTCGAAGTAGGTGACGAACAGATAGAGAGCGATCAGGTACAGGTGTACCGAGTAAGCCGGTTCTCCTGCGAGATACACGGTCCCCCACACGAGCATGAGGAGGATCAGAATGCGGTAAAAGATCAGCAAACCATACACCCCATTCGACCGAGTTCAACAGCAAATCAAACTTTCGTCAAGCCAGGGGAAGCCGGTGAGCCTCAAAATATGAAGAAAGCGGTGCACCGTCGAGCAACAGGTCGAATCGAAGCGGCACACCCTCCGGCAACGAGTGAAATTTCTCCCTCATCCCTGAACCGATCTCGACCGCGATGGTCGTCCAAAAAAAGAAATGCCCAGATATTTATCTTACCATGTTTGCCGCCATAATGAAAAACCAAGCACTTTCAGGAAAATAACAACCTCCGCCGGAGACACGCGGCGGAGGTGTTTTGCAGCTTGTGCCTGTTTCACTGCCCGATCTGTTCCCGGATGAGCCGGTTGACCATCTGCGGATTGGCTTTCCCCCGGGTGGCCTTCATCACCTGGCCGACGAGATAGCCGAGGGCGCGATCCTTCCCGTTTTTGAAATCGGTGACCGACTGGGGATTCGCCTCCACCACCTGGGCGACGATCTTCGCCAGTTCACCCTCATCGCTGATCTGCACCCATCCCTTTTCCTTCACGATTTTTTCCGGATCGCCGCCCTTTTCCACCAGTTCCTTAAACACATCTTTGGCGATCTTGGTACTGATCGTCCCCTTCTGGATCAGGCCGAGCATCCCTGCTAGGCCCGCGGGGGTGATCCGGGTCTCCTTGAGCTCCTTGCCGGTGGCGTTCAGGTAACCGAGGAGCTCGCCGGTGATCCAGTTGGCGGCCCCCTTCGGATCCGCTCCCGCTTGTACCGCTTCGTCAAAGAAGTCGGCGATCGCCTTGGAGGCCGTCAGCAATCCCGCATCGTAGGCGGAGAGGCCGTACTCCCGCATATAACGATCCCGACGGGCGTCGGGAAGTTCGGGGATGGTGGACCGCACCCGCTCCTTCCATTCCTCGTCGATGTGAAGCCGAACCAGATCCGGCTCCGGGAAATAGCGGTAATCGTGGGCCTCCTCCTTGCTGCGCATCAGCTTGGTCCGACCCACGTCCTCCAGCCAGCGCAGGGTGGCCTGTTCCACCGTCCCCCCCGATTCCAGCACTTCCCGCTGGCGCCGCTCTTCATATTCCAAGGCCCGCTCCACATTGCGGAAGGAGTTGAGGTTCTTCAGCTCCGTCTTGGTCCCGAAGGAACTGCTCCCGGCGGGCCGGAGGCTGATATTGGCGTCGCAGCGGAGAGATCCTTCCTCCATCTTCACATCGGAGACTTCGCAGTACTGCATGATCGCCTTCAATTTCTCCAGATACGCCCGGGCCTCCGCCGGGGAGCGGAGATCCGGTTCGGAAACGATCTCGATCAGGGGCACGCCGACCCGGTTGTAGTCCACCAGGGATCCGTCACCGTTTTCGGCGTGGATCAGCTTCCCCGCATCCTCCTCCAGATGGACGCGCGTAATTCCGATCCTCTTGCGCTCCCCGTCCACGTCGATTTCGATCCATCCCTCGGTTCCGATCGGCTGATCGTACTGGGAAATCTGATACGCCTTGGGCAAATCCGGGTAGAAGTAATTTTTCCGGTCAAATTTGCTGTATTCGGCAATGCGGCAGTTCAGCGCCATGGCCGCCTTCATGGCGTATTCCACCGCCTGCCGGTTCAAAACCGGCAACACGCCGGGATGCCCCAGACAGATGGGACAAGTGTGCGTGTTGGGCGGCGCGCCGAACTCCGTGGAACAGCCGCAGAAGATCTTGCTTTTCGTAGAGAGCTCCACGTGCACTTCCAATCCGATTACCGTTTCATAGGCGGTCATGAACGGTCACCTCCCAACGGGGGTTCGGGAAGGGGCTCGGCCTGTTGCTCATAGGCATGGGCCACCCGAAGAACCGTCTCTTCGTCAAAGGGGCGGCCGATCACCTGCAGACCGACGGGAAGCCCCCCGCTCAAGCCGCAGGGAACGCTGATCGCCGGCAAACCGGCCAGGTTGACCGGAATGGTGCAGATGTCGTTCAGATACATGGTCAGCGGATCGTCCACCTTTTCACCGATGCGGAAGGCGGTGGTCGGAGTGGTCGGACCGATCACCACATCGTACTTTTCAAAGATCTGGTCGAAATCCCGTTTGATCAAAGTCCGCACCTTCTGCGCCTTCAGGTAATAGGCGTCGTAATAGCCGGAGCTGAGCGCGTAGGTCCCCAGCATGATCCGCCGCTTCACCTCCGCCCCGAAACCGGTGCTCCGGGAGTTGTAATACAACTCCATCAGGTTGTCCGCGGGCGCGCGAACCCCGTACCGAACCCCGTCGTAGCGGGCCAGGTTGGAGGAAGCCTCCGCGGGAGCCAGCAGGTAGTACGTTTCCACCGCATAACGGACATGGGGCAGGGAAACCTCTTCACACACCGCTCCCACTCCCTCCAGCACGCGGAGAGCCTTGAGCACCTGCTCCCGAACGCCGGGATCGATTCCGTCCCCCATCAGCTCCCGGGGAACGGCCACTTTCAATCCCTTCACATCGCCGGTCAAGGCCGACAGGTAATCCGGCACCTCCACGTCGGCGGAAGTGGAATCCATGGGGTCATGCCCCGCAATCGCCTGCAGCACGTAGGCGGCGTCCTCCACATTTTTGGTCAAGGGACCGATCTGATCCAGCGAAGAGGCGAAAGCGACGAGACCGAAGCGGGAAACCCGCCCGTAGGTCGGCTTCAACCCGACCACCCCGCAGAAGGCGGCCGGCTGCCGGATCGACCCCCCCGTGTCCGATCCCAGTGCGAAAAAGACTTCTCCGGCGGCCACCGCGGCGGCGGAACCTCCGCTGGATCCGCCGGGAACCCGTTCCGGGTCCCAAGGATTGCGCGTCAGATGAAAACCCGAGTTTTCCGTGGAGGAACCCATGGCAAACTCGTCCATGTTGGTCTTTCCGACGGGAATCGCCTGGGCGGCGCGCAGCTTTTTCATGACCGTGGCGTCGTAAATCGGGGTGTAGTTGGCCAGGATTTTGCTGGCGCAGGTGGTGAGCAATCCCTCGGTGCAGATGTTATCCTTGATGCCCGCCGGAATGGCGGCCAGAAGCCCCCGCTCACCTTCTTCCGCCAGCTGTTTATCCAGCTCCTCCGCCCGGGCGCGCGCCCCTTCCCGGTCCACCGTGATAAAGGCGCCCACGCGGTCTTCCACTTCGTCAATCCGCTTCAGGGAGAGGTCCACCAGGTCCTTGGCGGAACAATCCCCTTCCGACAGCCGCTTATGTATTTCCTTGAGCGGTTCTTTGAGCAGCGACATCGTATCCCCCCTTTTATTCCTCAAATACGGGCGGCACCCGGAACATGCCGTCCTTCTGCTCCGGCGCGTTGATGAGCACCTTTTCCCGCGGCCAGGAGGGCCGCACCTCGTCCTCCCGGAGCACGTTGGCCATCGGCAAGACGTGGCTGGTCGGTTCCACGCCTTCCGTATCCAACTCGTTCAATTTTTCCGCAAAACGGAGGATATCGTTCAGCTGGACCGTAAAGCGCTCCACTTCCTCCTGGGTCAGCGACAACCGTGCCAATCGGGCGACATGTTGCACCTGTTCCTTCGAAATCGACACAGGTCTGCCTCCTTCCGTGAAGTCATGCCGGACGCGGTATCCCAGCGCATCCTGTCCGCTGCCTTCCTATGACAGTATAGCACAAACGGGGCGGCTCAACCCCTCTGTCGCACAAGGTTTCCCAAGGCTCCTTCCGGCCCCTTAATAGATCAAAAACATCCCTGGGGCACCATCGTTTTATTCAAGGAAATGGCCCCCTCCGTCGATGAGGCGTTTCTTCTTGCCGAAGGATGGCGCGGTGGAAAATGGTCTCCTTTATCGCGCGGTAAAACAAAAGAGCACCCGCAAAGGGTGCTCAACGGGCTCCGCGGATTTTCCGAGGGCATCATCACTTACGGCTTTTCAAAAATGCAAGACACGGGAAATCCCCAAAGGGGCCTCAACCCCGGGACGGACGAAGTTTCAACAATGCCAGGCCGGCCGCCAGGATCAGCGAGCCCACCAGAGACATCAGCGGGTACGAAGTGGCGGTTTTCGGCAATTCTCCGCCTTCATCCCCGGAATCGGATTGGCCAGACTGTCCGGACTTGGGCAGCTCGGAACCATCCTGAGCCGGAGATTCCGGAAGCTCCGGTTCTTGCACCGGAGGTTGTTCTCCCGAGGGATCTTCGGCAGGCGGATTTTCTCCCGGCTGTTCTTCGTCGTCACCGGGTTCTTCGCCGGGATTCTCACCGGGTTCTTCGTCGGGATCGTCACCGGGCTCTTCACCCGGGGGCTCTTCGCCCGGAGGCTCTTCACCCGGGGGCTCCTCACTCGGAGGTTCCTCACTCGGAGGCTCCTCAACCGGAGGCTCTTCACTCGGCGGTTCTTCCCCAGGCGGCTCATCACCCGGCGAATCATTCGGGGTGGGGATGTTAATCCCTAACTCCACATCGATCGGGCCCAACTCCAAGTCCAGTCCCACTCCGGACTCTTCAACCGGCTCCTCCGACTCCGCCGGGTTGGCAAAAGCGATCGGAGTCGCCATAAAAGCGGTGCCGAAAAACAGGATAAAGGCAGCAAACAGCGATTTCCTATTCAACCGCTTGATTACCTCCTCGCGTAATGGGCTGCCCTTGAGACGATCCGCGGAGAACCTTGGGAAGAAGCGGATGGAAATCCATCCGTCGGGATAGCGGAGGTTTGCATCGCCTACGATTGTTCCGGAGGATCGCACTCCCTGTCGTCCCGGGAAACAGCGTAAATTCTTACCCGCTATTCTCCAGGAAAAACTCTTTCCAACTGGAGTTCCGCGTCGGTATCCTGAAGTCGCCGCCCCGATGACGCGTCAGCCCCGGGACGGACGAACCCTCAACAGCGCCAAGCCGGCCGCCAGGACCAGACCGCCCATCAGCAGCATCATCGGATAAGGAGTGGCGGTTTTCGGCAGTTGCCCTCCGTTGCCGGAAGCAGCATTGCCGGAAGTGTTTCCGGATGCGGATTGAGGTTGGGTGCTGGACTTCCCGGACTTGGACTGAGAACCTTCTTGGGCAGGGGATTCAGGAAGTTCCGGCTCTTCCACCGGTTCATCATCATCGGTGGAATCCTCCGGCGGAGGCTCTTGGCCATTTTCGTCACCGGGTTGCTCACCGGGCTCTTCGCCGGTCTCATCTCCGGGTTCATCACCGGGTACCGGCTCTTCCTCCATGTCACCGTTATTGCCACCGGTGAGGGCATTCCAAAGATCAGATAACGGATTGGCAGAAGCGACGGGCATCGCCACGAAGGCGGTGCCGAAAAATACGATGAAGGCAGCAATGAGCGATTTCCTAAACAATCGCCTAAAAACCCCCTTATGTTATTGCGCTGTCCCGGCGCGACAACCGTGGGAAAAATCTAGCGATCCGCGGAGAAAGCAAGACCTCCGCAAGCCCGAAAAATGGATCGAACTCCCCGGGAAAGCCGAGAAGTTCTTCCTCTGATGGTTTCTACCTACCAGGAATATACTAATAGAAACGACAAACGTCAACACTTTTTTCTTTTTTCTTAGACATTTTCTCCATAACAGTTAAGAGATTGTAACGGATAATCCGATAATACGACATTTTGTCGATAGGGTTATGACCTTATAACCAAAAACGTAAAAAAGGGAGGCATCAGGAGCCTCCCTTTTTAGCAGCCGTCTGCTCACATGTTGACCTGCCCGGCGGTTACCGGGCGGATCTCCGGGCCTGCAGGAAGTAGATCAGGGCGAGAATCCCGATCCCGATCACATCGGTGACCAATCCGGGATCAATCAGGCTGATCCCGCCGGCAAACAGGATGAAGCGCTCCAACAGGTTACAATTTGTGCGGAAGTATCCGAGCATCGCACCGCTGACTCCGAACATCCCGATCAAAGCGGTTGCCACCGCCAGGGGGACGTTCCACCAGGTGGCCCCTTCCAACACCAACACCGGATTCAGGACGAAGATGTACGGGATGAGGAAGGCGCCGACGGCGAGCTTGGTGGCCGTCACTCCCGTCTTGAAGGGGTTGGAGTTGGCGATGCCCGCGCCGGCGTAGGCGGCCAACGCCACCGGCGGTGTGATGTCGGCCACGATCCCGAAATAGAAGACGAACAGATGCACAGCGATCAGCGGAATCGTCGGATCCAACTTGATGATCGCCGGGGCCGCCATCGTCGCCATAATGACGTAGTTGGCCGTGGTGGGAACGCCCATTCCCAGGATGATGCAGGCGATCATGGTGAAGAACATCGTCAGGATCAAGATGCCCCCGGCCAGTTCGATAATGCCCCCGGCCACCTTCAACCCCAGCCCGGTCAGGGTGACCACCCCGACGATAATTCCCGCGGCGCCGCAGGCGGCGATCACTCCGAGGGCCGTCCGGGTCCCCTCTTCCAACACGGCGATCAAGTCCCTAAAGGTGAATTGGGAATGCCGGAATTGGTGGATGAGAAAGGCGACAAACAGCAGACCCAAGGCGCCCCAGACGGCGGGAACGGACACCTTGCTAAACACCAGATACAGCAGTCCCAAAAGGGGCAGCAGCAGGTACCAGCGCTCAACCAGCGCCTGTTTCAGCGACCCGCCCTCGAACAATCCCACCGTCACCGCCATGAGGATCGCGATCAGGGCCGCAGTGTTGGGGGATTGCCCCATGATCAAGACGCCGATGATCGCCAGCAGCGGCAGAAGCAGATATCCCCTATCCAACATCACTTCCTTGAGGCGGGGGATCTGGTCGGCGGGCATGCCGAGGATGCCCACCCGTTTCGACTCCAGGTGTACGGCGATGAAAATACCGGAGAAATAAAGCACCGCCGGAATCGCCGCCGCCAGGGCGATCTGCCCGTACTCCATCCCGATGAACTCGATCATCAGGAAAGCGGCCGCTCCCATGATCGGCGGCATCAATTGCCCCCCGGTGGAGGCCGATGCTTCCACCGCCGCGGCAAACTCCGGTCGATAACCGGTCTTCTTCATCAGCGGGATGGTGAAACTGCCGGAACCGACGGTGTTGGCCACGGAGCTCCCGGTGACCATCCCCTGAAAGGCGCTGGCCACCACCGCCGCCTTGGCCGGCCCCCCCACCATCCGCCCGGTGATGGCAAAGGCCAGATCGTTGAAAAACTGGCTGATCCCCGTATGGCGCAGCACGACGCCGAAGAAAAGGAACAGAAAAATAAACGTGGAGGAAATGGCGATGGGAATACCCAGGATCCCCTCCGTCCCCAAAAACATGAAGGTGCTGATCCGTTCCAGGCTGAAGCCCTGATGTTGAGCAAACCCGGGGATGTAAGGCCCGAAATAGGCGTAAAGCAAGGCGAGGGACGCCACAGTTACCAAGGGAAGTCCCACAACCCTCCGGGCGGCCTCCAGGGTCAGCAGCACACCGATGACGGAGACGGCGATATCCAGATCGGTATAGAGAAACCGGTTCACCAATTCATCATAGTAGATCACATGGTAAGCGCCGGTACCCAGAGCGAGCAGGGCGAGCAAAATATCCAGTACGGATACTTTGCTATCCGTTTTTCCCTTTTTCCAGGGATAAAGCAGAAAAATAATGGCCAGCGCCACGGTCAGGTGCGGAGCCCGCTGCAACTGGGAGGGCAAGGTTCCGAAAAAGGCCGTGTACAGCTGAAACAGGGCGAGTCCGACGGCCAGCACGGTGACGACCCATTTGAGTTTTCCAAGATTTTTTCGGAAAGCATGTTCCCGGTCATATTTCTCCAGCACGCGCTCCACATTGGAACCGTTGGCGGTTTCCGTCACTTTTGCCGCTTGATCTGCCACGGTAACACCTCCTCAACCACTGATATCAGGGAGCCTGCCCGAATTTGAACATAGGTGCCACCCCCCGCAAGCCGCACCAGGTCGGCGGTGGTGCCGTCGTTGAAATGCAAGCGATGGTGGGCGACCACCTGTCCCACCCGCAGATCCAGAGCCGGGTAGACGGTTTCGTCATAGCGTACCACATATTTCCCGTCCCGGACGAGAAACTCCGTCATGCCGCTTCCGTCCTTCTCCGGCCGGACCGGCAGATTGGCTCCAAAATGGTCGAACTCCATCTCCACGATGGCGATCCGGCGATCCTTCGTCACCCTGAATGTTTCCCGGACAGGGCGCTTGGTGATGGAGTGGGTGTGAACCATGGAAAAGGTTTCCCCGACAGGAATCAAGCGCGAAAACACGACGCGTTCCCGGTCCATGTCCACAACCTCCAGCACCGCCCAACCGGAAAGGGACCAAGCGAGAAGGGCCCCATCAGGAGAAGAAGGAGGCCGAGAGCGGCCCCCTTCTTCCAACCGAGACGGGGTTTCAATCCGCGCTTTTCCATTCAGATTACTCCGGCAGGGGAATGCCCTTTTCCTCAAAGTACTTCTTCGCACCCGGATGGATCGGAGTGGTCACACCCTCCAACGCTTTTTCCAGATCGATCTGGTTTCCGGCCTGGTGCGCGCTGGCGATATCGTCCTTTTTCTCATACATGGTCTTGGTCAGATTGTAGACGAGATCTTCGCTCAGATCATTGTTGGCGTACATGACGGCCTTCAGGGTCGCCGTCTGGACATCTTCGTCCTGCCCCTTGTAGGTGCCGCCCTCGATCGTCAGCGGCTGGTAAAAGGGGTATTTTTCCTGCAATTTTTTCATCGCCTTGTCGTCCACTTCGAGCACGCGCACTTCCTTGGCGGTCGTGATATCCTCGATGTTGGACGCCGGCAGGCTCAACAAGCCGAAGATCGCATCAACTTGGCCGTCCTTCAGCTTGGTGGCCGCATCGCCGAAGCTGTCGTAGAAGGGCTGAATATCGTCAAAGGTGAGTCCATAAGCCTCAAGGATATGTTTTGTGGTGTTGACCGTGCCGCTTCCTTGGGGACCTACCGCGACACGTTTCCCTTTGAGATCGGAAACGGTTTTAATGTTGCTATCCTTGGCCACCACGGCCTGCACCACTTCCGGATAGACGACGCCGATCGCCCCGAAGTTGGTCACCTTCTGGCCCTCGAAATCCGCCCGGCCGTTGTAGGCATCATCGGCGTTCATGTTGACCACCATCGCCAAATCGGCTTCCCCCTTGGCGAGAAGGGCCAGGTTTTCGACGGACGCCCCCGTCGCCTGGGCCGTGACGTTCACACCCTCCACATTTTTGTTCCATACGTTGGCAATGGCACCGCCCAACGGATAGTAGGTGCCTCCGGTACTACCCGTCGCCAGAGAAAGATCCTGACTTCCTCCACTCTCACCGCCACCGGACCCGCTTTGGCCGCAGGCTGTCAAAAAGACCGATGCAATGAGAGCAAGAGTAAGTAGTACGGACCACTTTTTCACTTGTATGACCCCCTTTGTGATCGATGCAAGCCGATACAACATACTTATTATACAATATACTGTCAGCATAATTGTACAATATGATCGATTTGCATGTAAATGGAATCGATTTCTTATTTCTCAATATTCCGCATAATCGATCCCCTGAACGGCCCTGAAAAAACCCGTTTGATCCGGTTCGATTCCGGTTAAATAACATACCGTACCTGTCGTCCTATCCTTCAAAACCAAAGTTTGATGCAAAAATCAATCCATGCAATACATAACCGATTGAGATTTCCATGATTTCCTCCAGTCGATCACCGGGGCACCCGCCCCATCCCCCATTATATGCTGCCATAGCCCCCTTCTTTTCGAAATCTGACAGGAAACACCGACCGAACGAAGAAAAATCCGTCGAAACACCTCTTCAATACCCCCGCTTTCCCCTCTTTCACCTTTCCAATCGGTGCTTTGTTTTCCTATTCCCATAACTTTTCATTGAGGAGTGATGTGAAGACCCATGTGCGGCATTTGCGGAATCATCGATCTGGACGAGAACCCGGTGGAAAAAAATCAGTTGCGCTCGATGCTCCCCTCTTTGGAGCGACGCGGCCCCGATGATGAGGGCTGGCTGGTCCGGCCCGGCGTGGCCCTGGGTCATCGCCGACTCAGTATCATCGATCTGACGGAAAAAGGGCGTCAGCCGATGGTGGACGAAGAGCTGGGGCTTTCCGTCGTGTGCAACGGAGAGATTTACAACTACCGGGAATTGAAGCGGGAGCTTACGGCCCTGGGATACCGGTTTTTCTCCTCCAGCGACACGGAGGTCCTCCTGAAGGCCTACCACGCCTGGGGAGAATCCTTCGTCACCCGCCTCATGGGGATGTTCGCCTTCTGCCTCTACGATTGGAAGCGGAAGAGGTGCATCCTGGGGCGCGACCGATTGGGGATCAAGCCCCTCTATTACGCGGATGAAAACGGCACCTTCTATTTCGCCTCCAACATCCAGGCCCTGATGCGGGCGGGCGTCGTTCGCCCCCGGCTTTCAAAACGGGCGCTCCACCACTTTCTCACCTTTCACGGCGTCATCCCTGCTCCCCTGACCCTTTTCGAGAATGTCCGGAAGCTGGAGCCGGCCACCCTGCTCGTCATCGAATCGAACGGGCGGAAAAGAAAGCAGACCTACTGGAAACTGAACTTCGACGAAAAATGGAATTTGAGTGAAGAGGAATGGATCGAACGGCTCCTCCACGCCCTTGAAACCAGCGTCAAGCGGCGGATGGTGAGCGACGTTCCCGTCGGCGCGCTGTTGAGCGGGGGGGTGGACTCCAGCCTGATCGTCGCCCTGATGGCCCGGATGGAACCCGAGTCCCTCCGGACCTATTCCATCGGCTTTGAGGATGTGGCCGGAGAAGAGGGAAACGAGTTCCGCTACAGCGATCAGGTCGCCGAGATGTTCGGCACGGAGCACCGCAAGATTTTCATCGATTCCGAGCAGCTCCTCCCCCGCCTCCAGGAGTGCATCCGAAACATGGCCGAACCGATGACGAGCCACGACGCCGTCGGATTTTATCTCCTGTCCCAGGAGGTGAGCCGGGAGACGAAGGTGGTGCTGAGCGGTCAGGGCGCCGATGAGGTGTTTGCGGGATACCACTGGTATCCCCGGATAAACGACGGATCCGGCCACCCGGCGGACCGCTACGAAAAAGCCTTTTTCGACCGGGATCACCTTGAAATCCTGGAGGCGCTGGAACCGGAATATCACGGGGAAGACTGGTCCAAACAATTCGTCCGGGACCACTTCGGCACGCCCGGTGCCTCCCATCCCGTCGACCAGGCCCTCCGGCTCGACATCACCGTGATGCTGGTGGACGATCCCCTCAAGCGGGTGGACAACATGACCATGAGCTGGGGATTGGAGGCGCGGGTGCCCTTCCTGGATCACGAGCTGGTGGAGCTGGCGGCCGCCATGCCGCCGGAAATCAAGCTGTCCGGAGGAGGAAAAGCCATCCTGAAAAAAGCGGCGGAACGCCTGCTTCCACGCGAGATCATTTTCCGGAAAAAGGGCTACTTCCCCGTACCCGCCCTGAAATACCTGCGGGGAGAGTACCTGGAGTTCGCCCGGGATATTCTCCTGTCCGACCGGGCGCGGAGGCGCGGTCTGTTCCGCCCGGCGTACGTGGAAAAACTGCTCGCCGCCCCGGAACGGCACATCACCGTGCTGGGAGGCAGCAAGCTGTGGCAGCTCGCCCTCTTGGAATTCTGGCTCCAGGAAATGGGGTGTTGACATGACTCAGCGCACGCTGGTCCGACATTTGAAGCGCTCCTTTTCAACGCCCCTGTCCGAATGGGTCGAAGAACCGCCTCCGGTCAAAACCCGGGGGATCAAACGCAACGTCGCCCTCCCCTGCGGATGGGGAAGGCTGATTTTCGGCCAAACCTTCGACGACCATGACCGGATCATCGACATCTTCTCCTCGGAGCCGGCGGGCAGGCGGGATCTGGCCATCTACATCAAAAACCATCACGTGCTGCTGGCTAAAGCCCCCGACCTGCTGTTCGTCGATCCCTCCCACACCTACCGCCTGTGGCTGCACCATTACCGGATGCCCAGGAAACGGCCGTCCTCTTTCCGCATCCGCCTGCTCCGGGGAGAAGAGGACGCAGAGCAGGTGAACGCCATCTACCGGAAATGCGGCCTGATCGAAAGCCCCGTCTCCACCATCGTGAAAAATCAAAAAACCCACACCTTCAGCTATTTCGTCGCCGAGGACTCCGCCGACGGGCAGATCATCGGCACGATCACGGGAATCGACCACAAGGAGGCCTTCAACGATCCGGAAAACGGGGCCAGCTTCTGGTGTCTCGCGGTGGACCCGGACCGGCGGGCCCGGGGGGTCGGCCGCGCCCTCGTCCGTTGCGTGGCGGAACATTACCTGGCTAAAGGGCGGGAATACCTGGACCTGTCCGTTCTCCATGACAACCACAAGGCCATCCGGCTCTACCGCTCCCTCGGCTTCCGCCGAGTGCCCGTTTTCACGGTCAAACGGAAAAACGAAATCAACCGGATCTTTTACACGGGAGGGCCCAAACCGTGAACATCTACGCGCAAATTCTCATCGACGAAGCCAAGCGCCGGGGAATCCGGGTGACGGTGATCGACGAAGCGGCAGGCATGTTTATCCTGGAACACGGAGAAAAGCGGATCCGCTGCCGGGAATCCCTCACCGACCGGACCTCCGCCGTCGCCATGACCATCTGCGAAAACAAAGCGCTCACCCGCCGGCTCCTGAAGCGGGAGGGATTTTCCGTGCCGGAACAGGTGGTTCTCAGCCGGGGGGCAAAGCCGGAGGAAGTCCGCTCCGCCGCGGAGACGCACCTGGAAAAATGGGGAAGCGCCGTCGTCAAACCCCTTCGGGGCGAACAGGGAACAGGCATTACCGTGGATGTGTCCGCTCCCGACGAGGTGGAACGGGCGTTCCGTTTCGCCGCGCAATGCGGGGATGAGGTGGTTTTGGAGCAGTATGTAAGGGGAAGAGATCTCCGAATCATCGCCATCGACCACTCCTTCGTGGCGGCCATCGAGCGGACCCCCGCCCGGGTGACCGGAGACGGTCGTCACACCGTCCGTCAATTGGCGGAGGAAGCCAACCGGAAGCTCCAGGAGCAGACCGGCGGGGAAGCCCGAATCCCGTTGGACGGAGAGACCCGCCGGGTGGTCAGGCAGTCCGGTTTCGACCTGGATGCGGTTCCCCCCGCGGGAAAAACGGTTCCCCTGCGCAAGACGGCCAATTTCCACACGGGGGGAACCATCCGGGACGTGACCGACCAGGTGTCCCCCCGGCTGCGGAAAATCGCCGAGGAGGCGAGCCGCATCCTCGACATCCCCGTCGTCGGCTTCGATTTCATCGTCCCCGACTTTACCGGGGAAAGATACGCCATCATCGAAGCCAATGAACGGCCCGGACTGGCCAACCATGAACCCCAGCCTACGGCGGAACGGTTCATCGACTTCCTTTTTCCGGAAACCAAGGAGAGGACGCAGGAGCGGGCCGGTTGACAAGGCCTGCACGATATTGAGACAATTGTGAAAAAAGAGACGGCCATTCAAATCGAAGGCGTGATAACGAACCCGGCAGAAATCCCCCGGCGAGAGGGGACCTATCCCCTTGACTCAAGGAATTCTGCAAGGGCGATCCAAATTTGAGGGAGAGCGGTCATGACCATTAAAAAGACGCGGAAAAGGCGACAGCACGTCAAAAACCTGTTGGTACCGGTTTTGGAAGAACACATTTGGCCGTTGCTTGAACCGGAAGGGTTCTCCTGGCGGGGGTCCCTCCGTTTTTGGAGGGGAAATTCGTCCGGCCGCCAGACGCTGGAATTTGCTTTCCGCATGTCCCGCAAACGGACCGATCCGGTTCTGGCCTACATATGCCCCCGAATCACCGTCCGGAAACCCGGCATCGGCGAACAGATGCGAAGACTGCTCGGGGACAATAAGAAGATGAAGAACGATCCGGATGTCCTTCTCCACCAGTCCGTGGGACTCGTCAGCCCGGATCGGGCGGATACCCGCTGGATCCTGTTCGACGAAGAAGATCTTTCGGACCTCGGCCATTCCCTGGGGGAATACGTGAAAACCCACGTCATCCCCTTTCTCAACCGCTACCGATCCTGCCGGGACATCGTCGACGGATGGGAAGCCGGCGACGAGCGATTGGGCCCTCCGCCGGACGGTTGGATCCGGATGGTGGCGGCCTGCCTGGATGTGGGGCGCGAGGGACAGGCGGCCAAGATCTTGTGGTCAAAGGTTTGGGGGAAAGCCGAATTGCGTGAGGAATACCGCCACGCCCTCGCCCGGTTGGGCATCGATCCCGCGTTGGGACTGCGGGACGATCCGGGATCCCTTCCTGGGGCGGAATCAACCTCGAAAACGCGGTCGCCTCTTTGACTCGCAAGCCGGAAAGGGAGTTCATCAGGTGATATCGGCGGGCGGGTCCGAAAAATGGTCCGCGCGGACCTCACAATGTTTGCTGATATCGTCCGGTAGTTGCACGCCTCGTCCCCCGCAGTCCATGGCGCGGAACCTCCCGCCGACTGCCCCCGACGACAAGATTCCTCCCCGTCGAAAGGCGCGAAGGGACACCGGGCCGGACCGTCCCGCCCGACGGCAATTTTCCGCAAAATGGCACAGATCTATGAACACCCTCCCCCTCCCTTTCCTCTCCGGATGAGAAAGCTTACAATGGTTACGATGGATATGCCGGCCGACTGGGGGGATCCGTTTGCGCAGCCGTCGCAGGATTGTCTGGATCTGGGCGGGAGGGCTGGGGCTGCTTTTGGGAATCCACTTCCTGATGACCATTCTTTATCTGGCCCCCGACAATCTGCTGAAGAGGCGCTTTTCTGAACCCCTTCAGCGGTACATGGACCCCCTCTTCGCTCAAAACTGGCAATTGTTTGCCCCAAACCCGATTTCCCAGCACCGCTCCCTCGTGATCAAGGCGAAATACCGCGATCCGGGAACCGGTGAAATACGGGAAACGCCGTGGAAGGACATCACCCGGCCTCAGGTTCGGGACGTGTGGGAAAACCGGTTGTTCAACGGCGACCGGGCCCTCCGCTTCCAGACTTCCGCCATCAAGATGTATCAGAGCGAGGACCCGGACAGGAAGGCCCAAGGCCTTCAGATGCTGCGCCGCATCGCCCTGCACTCCCTGAATGACGAACTCCGGGATGTGGAACAGGTCAAGGTGCGGATCGTGATCAATCGGTTCCCGCGATATCCGGAACGGGAAAAGCCCGACCAAATGGGCACCCTCTATTTTGACGAAACCGATTGGATGACGGTGCGGGAAACGGCCCGGGGCGCCTCCGGGGGGCGGAAGCCGTGATCCGGAAGCTGTATCGCCTCCTCACCACCGAACACCTGCTCACGGGTGTCAGCCTGGCCCGCATCGCCTACGGCCTGTTCCTGCTTTTTTATCTCATCAGCCATTATGCCGAACGGCACCTTTTGTGGGGACCCGGCGGCCTGTTGCCCCACGATTCCTTCCTGGAGATGGCCGAGACCCGGGGGATCCTCACCCTGTTCCATCTGAGCGGAGCTTCCTGGTTTTTCGAGCTGATCTACCACGCGGGGTTTGTCATCGTCTTTCTCTACCTGGTCGGATACCGCACCCGCCTGACCGGCGTGCTCACCTTCATCCTGTTCTGGTCCTTCTATTTCCGGAATCCCCACCTCACCAACGGCGGAGACAACATCCTGCGCATCCAGCTGTTTTACCTGATGTTCGCCCAGGTGGGGGCGCGCTTCTCGTTGGACGCCCTCCGGAGAAGAAACATGCCTTCTTCCGGAGAGAAGGGGATCGCCGGAGAAATGTCGGCGGTCCTTCACAACGCCGCCGTCCTGGCCGCGGTCGTTCAGCTCGCCTTCCTGTACTTCACGGCGGGGATGTATAAAGTGATGGGATCCTACTGGCAGGAAGGAACCGCCCTGTACTACGCCATGCGCGTCCAGGAATTCTACTGGCCGGGGATCAGCGAATGGATCTGGAAGTCGGAATTCCTTCTGGTATTTCTGAGCTACGCCACTGTGATCTTTCAGGTCGCTTTTCCCTTTCTGCTCCTGAACCGTGTAACCAAACTGATCGCCGTGGGAAGCGCGATCCTCTTTCATGGGGGCATCGCCCTGTTCATGGGACTGACCGGGTTTTCCTGGATCATGATCGGAAGCGAGCTGATCCTTTTGACCGACAAGGATTACCGCCTCATCGGCACCGCCGCGCGGAGGGTGGGAGCGAGGGCCGCCGGACCGTTCCGCCGCCTGGGGGAGAAAATCTCCGCCCTTCCCGCGGTTCAGCGCAGGCAGATGATCGTCTTTTACGACGGCTGGTGCCCCCTGTGCCGGGCCAGCGTCGCCTCCTCCAAAAAGCTGGACTGGTTTTCCCTGATCCGGTTCGTTTCCTTCCGGGAACCCGGCGTCATCCAACAGTACGGACTGGACGCAGACAAGGCGGAACGACGCATGCACAGCACGGCGGACGGGCGGCGATTCGCCGAGGGAATCGACGCCGTGATCCAGATGGCCACCCGGCTCCTCCCCCTGTGGCCGGCGGTTCCCCTTCTCCTGCTCGCCCGATGGATCGGAATCGGCCAGCGAGCCTACGACTTCATCGCCAGCCGGCGCACGATTCTTCTCACCGGCGGGTGCGGCAAACATTGCTCGCTGGAAGAAGGGAAAAAGGAATCGGTCACCCTCGGCGAGTGACCCGGTTTCGCGCGGGGTCTTTCTCAGGGCGGGTCCTTCAGACCGTACGAAGGAAGATCATCCGACAAATTTCATCAGCAGCCGGTTCACCTTGTCCCGCTCCTCCCAGAATGGGCCGTGACCGCTGTACCGAAACGGGACCAGCCGTGAATTGCTTATTTTTTGATTCAGTTCCTCGGCCTGGGAAAAGGGAATTACTTTGTCGTGCACGCCGTGAATGATCAAAGTGGGGATATGGATTTTGGGCAGATCGGCATCCAGCCTCTCATCTCTCAGCGTCCGGATGATCGCCGCCGTCGACCATCCCGCCGCTTGCAGGCCCAATTGGAAAAACCAGTCCGAAAAGGGCCTGCTGATATACTGAAAGAAAAAGTCGTCGATCACTCCCCGCACCATCTTGGGTCGGTCGTTTAGCGATTGGGCGAGAAGCTGATCGGCAGTCCCTTTCGTAAAGCCTCTGGGAGCCGCCGCGTCCATGAGGACGAGCTTGGAGGCCCCGCCACCGCGATACCTGGCCGCATAACGGATGGCAATCGCTCCGCCCGTGGAATGGCCCACGAGGGTGAAGTCGTCCAGCAGGAGCGCGTCGACCACTTCCCGGATGTCATCAGCCAGCCGGTCGTAATTGTACCCGTTCGCCGGTTTGTCCGACTTGCCGAAACCTCTCCAGTCAATCCCTATTAAGCGGTATCCCTTGGCGGGAAGCACATTGAACTGGTACTCAAACTGTTTGTGGCTGAACGGCCAGCCGTGCAGAAACACGACGGTCTTTTCTCCCGCAGGGTTGAGGTCCTCCACGTACAGGCTCACTCCCGGTTCCACACAGACAAAATAACCCATGCCGATCCCTCCGTTCCATTTGTCGTCTCAATTAAAATACTCACCCGGAATGCATGGGTGAGTATCCGCAAAGACGACCATGTGTGCGGAGGTTCTTTTTTTTGCCGTACTCGGCGGGAGCGCGGCCGAAACCGCGGCCCAGTCGTCAGGGGAAAGCCAACCGATCGGGCGCTCCCGGTCATTTTTCCGCGCCGGACGCTTTCAGCCGCCGCAGGATCATCCGGCGGGTGACGATTCCGTGGAGAGGCGAGAACAGAAACGCCAGGAGAAACAGCAGGGCGGCGGCAACCGTCATCGCACCGGCGATGGAGACATTGAGCCACACGGCCAAGGCGTAGCCGAGCGCGGAGCTGAGGGTTCCGATCAGGACGCTGAGACCCAGCATCCGCCCCAAACGGTCGGTCAGCAGATAGGCGGTCGCCCCCGGAACGATCAGCATGGCCACAACCAGGATCGCACCGACGCTTTCGAAGGCGGAAACGGTGGTGATCGACACCAGGCCCATCAGCAGATAGTGGAAAAAGGTGACCGGGATGCCGATGGCCGCAGCCATCTGGGGATCGAAGGCACAAATCTTGAACTGCTTGTAAAACAGTCCGACCACGGCCAGGCTGAGGAAAAAGGCGATACCGTTGGCCCAGACCGCCTTAGGGCCGATGGCGATTTCGCCCACCATCAGGACATCCCAGGGGACGTAGGCGATTTCCCCGTAGAGAACGCAGTCGAGATCCAGATCCACTTGGCGCGAATAGAGGGAGATGAGCACCACGCCGATGGCGAACAGCGCGGTGAAGGAGATGCTGATGGCCGCGTCATTCTGCACCCCGCGCCGGCGCAGCGTCTGGATCAAAAAGGTGCACAGCAGGCCGAAAGCGGCCGCTCCCAGCAACATCGGAAGCGAATCCCGGCTCCCGATGAGCAAAAAGGCGACGGCGATCCCCGGCAGAACCGCATGGCTGATGGCATCCCCCACCATCGCCATCCGCCGGAGAATCAGAAAGCAGCCGAGAAATCCGCAGGCGGAGGCAACCAGCGCGCCGGTCAGAATGATCCATAAATCGCTCATCCCGTCCTGCCCCCCTTCATCCCCGGCTCCAGCGGCTGCCATTTCGGCAGGCGACCGTGATCCGCCAGCAGATCCCACAGCTGGTTGAAGATCTCGACGGGAATCCGTTCGGTGAGATAATCGACATCGGCGCCGGGAGAGCCCAACCGGCTTTCATGCATGTGCCACATCTCCACCATCCGCCACCGGAGAACGATATCATAAGCGGCTTGCAATCCCTTCTCCGTCAGGGCGACTTCCGTATCCGAGGGGAACTCGATCCACCCTTTCTTCGCGAGGGCGCGCAAGGTGGCCGCCAAACGGCGGCGGGAGAGGGCCAGGACGGTTTCCAGTTCGGCGATGGAAAACCGGTTTTCCCCCGTGCGCTCTCCCTCCTCATACAGCGTGCGCAACAGGTTTTCCCGGGCCGTGCGCGCGCGGTTTTTGGCCAGATTCAGCGCCTTGGCCAAAAGTCCCCGCCGGGGTGCGAAAACGAGGGAAAACAGGAAGACGGCCGTCGCGGCCAGGACGATCAGCGGACCGGTGGGAAGGTGAAGGGAAAAGGTGCTGATCACCGTTCCCAGCGCTCCCGACGCTCCCCCGAGCAGCGCGGACAGAATCACCATGCGGTCCAGCCGGTCCGTCCAATAGCGGGCGGCGGCGGCCGGCGTGATGATCAAGGCCGCCATCAGGACGACTCCGGCCGCCTGCAGTCCGATCACGACGCCGATCACCAGCATCGTCATCAGCAACAGATCGATCGCTCCCATCGGAAAACCCAGGCTCCGGCCGAAGGCGGCATCGAAACAGAGCAGTTTCAATTCCTTGAAAAACAGAGCGCAGATCAGGAGCAGCAGGGCGGAGACGCCCCCCATCACCGCCAGATCTTCATCCACGAGGGAGGCGGCCTGACCGAACAGGAACTTGTCGAGACCGCTCTGGTTTCCCGCTCCGCTCTGCTGAATCAGGGTGAGGAGGACAATTCCCGCGCCGAAAAAGACAGACAGCACCAGCGCGAGGGCGGTGTCCTCCTTGATGCGCGAATGGCGAAGGATCCCGTTGATGGACAGGGAAGCCAAAATTCCCGTCGCGATCGCCCCGACCAGAAAGACCAGGGGGTGCTTCAAACCGGTCAACATAAAGGCGATGCAGATGCCGGGCAGGGCGGCGTGGGCCAGCACGTCGCCCATCAACCCGCGCTTTCGCAAAAAGGCGAAGGAGCCGATCGCCCCGCTGCTCACGCCGAGCAGGGTGGTCCCTCCCAAAACCCACAGGGCGTTCGGATCGGTGAAAAAGGTGCGAAGGGCGGCCATTCCATCCACCGTCCTCACCCCGTATAGGCCGGGTCCGCCAGTTCGGGCAGGGCGGTCAACCGGCCTCCGTAGGTTTTTTGCAGATTGTCCGCGGTGAACACCTGGGAGGCGGGGCCGAAGGCGATCGGACGGATGTTCAGCATGAGCAGCCAGTCGAAATATTCCCTGACCGTCTGCAGGTCGTGATGAACCACCATCACCGTCTTCCCCCGCCCTTTCAGGTCGTTCAGCACCTGGATGATTGCCTTTTCCGTGGCGGCGTCCACACCCGCAAAGGGTTCATCCATCAAGTAGATTCTGGCGTCCTGCGCCAGGGCGCGGGCCAGGAAAACCCGCTGTTGCTGTCCGCCCGAAAGCTGGCTGATCTGGCGGTGAGCGTAGTCGGCCATGCCCACCTTCTCCAGACAGGCGAGGGCGAATTCCTTATCGGCTTTCCCGGGCCGTCTCAGCCACCCCAGCCGTCCGTACCGCCCCATCAGGACGACATCCAGCGCATCGGTCGGAAAATCCCAATCGACGGATTCCCGCTGAGGGACGTAACCGACGATGGACCGCTGTTCTTCGTATCGCTTTCCATAAATGCGGACCTGTCCGGACGTCAGGGGCAAAAGGCCGAGAATCGACTTGATCAGCGTCGATTTTCCGGCACCGTTCGGACCGACGATCCCGATCAGCTTCCCTTCCGGCGTTTCAAAGGAAACGTCCCGGAGCACCGGCTTGCGGTGGTAAGCGACGGACAAATTTCGCACCGATATGGGAACCGACTCCTTCTCCATGTCCTTCTCCCTCCCACGATTTCCTCATTTCAGCGCCGAGACGATGGCATCCACATTGTGTCGGATCATGCCGACATACGTTCCTTCCGGCGTCCCCGCTTCTCCCAGGGCGTCGGAGAACAGCTCCCCGCCGATCCTCACCCGGTGTCCCTTCTCCGAGGACCCCTTGACCACCGCTTCGATGGAGCGTTTCGGAACGCTCGACTCGACAAAGACGGCCTTGATCTTTCGTTCCGTCAGCAGATTCACCAGTTGTTGCACATCTCTCAGCCCGTATTCGGAAGCGGTGTTGATGCCCTGCAGGCCGACCACCTCGATATCGTAGGCCCGGCCGAAATAGCTGAAGGCGTCATGGGCCGTGACCAGGACCCTTCGCTTTTCGGGAATGGAGGCGATTTGCTCCCGGACATACCGGTCCAGTTCCTCCAATTCCTTGATATATGCGGCGGCGCGGGCTTCGTAATCCGCCTTCCGCTCGGGATCCGCCTGGATCAGCTGGTCCCGGACCGTTTCCACGGCGGTGATCCACAGCCGGACGTCAAACCAGACGTGCGGGTCGGGCTGACCGTCTTCCGTTCGGATCAGCCGCTTCGGATCGATCGTTTCCGCGACGGGGACTACCGGTTTGATCCGTCCCATCCGTTCAAAGATCTTGGTCATTTTCCCTTCCAGATGCAACCCGTTGTAAAAGATCAGCTCCGCCCGGTCCAGTTTGACCATATCCCCATGGGTGGCCTTGTACAGATGCGGATCGACGCCGGGCCCCATCAGGCTGGTCACCCGGACGCGGTCTCCGCCCACCTCCCTGACGATGTCCGCCACCATCCCCGTCGTTGCGGCAACCTGTATCACGCCGTCCTCCGAAGGATCGGCCTGGGTGTTTCCGCAGGCGGAGACGGTCCACATCGCCGCGACGAGAAAAAGGAGAGCGAAGCTCCGACCGATCTTTTCCGGAAATTTCACGGCGAAATTCCTCCTCTAAAGCCGACGGCGATCTTACCTGGAACCAACAGTTTCTCCTGCGGGAATTCAAGTCATGCATGGCCACAAGGGAGTCCCGAAGCCCTGATTGGCTCTAGGTCAAGATATTTGCTGTAGAGCACATAAGTTTCCGTAGTGCAAATCTTTATTTCCATTTTATTAAAGGGGCGAGGGAGGTGTCAATGCGCCCAGAAAAATGTCCAGCCTCCGGCGGCCAAGCGCGGAGGCGGCGGAAGCATGCAAGCCTCTCTGACCCGAAAAAATCGAAACGGCCGGGGGATTGTGCGCGGGATTGTGTTCCCTCGGCCGTCATATCTGAAGAGTTTGCACCCGAAAAAAAGCCCAAGCCTTTCGGCTTGGGCCGATCCCTGCCCGTTAAAGCGTATCGATGCCGATCTCCCGGACCCGCTTGCGGTCGCGGCAGATTTCCACGTGCTTGCGGATCAGGTCCATCAATTCGTCCGCTTCCGGAACGGCCATCAGCAGGGCGTCGGGAGAGCTGTGATCCGAGGTGATCAAGCGGATGTTCCCCTTGGAAAACAGACGGAAGATGAAGGGCTTTTCCAGGGTGATGTCCCGGACCCGGTACAATTCCAGATCTTCCGTCCGCTTGGACAAGATCCCCTCGGTTACCCGAAGCCGTTCCGTCGTCAGCTTATACTTCGTCGTCTTCAGCTTCAAGGCCGTCCACAGGCCGATGAAGATGGGAACGATCAACCAACAGAACAACAGACAGAGAATATAGGTTCCCAATCGGGCCACGTGGGAGGGGGACCCTTCCCAAATCGTTTCTTCCTGCATGCAGACTCTCCTCTCACCGGTTATTTCCCGCTATTTTCACTCTATCTCTTCCCGGCGAAGTGTCAAGGGAAACGAAAACGTCAATTGAAAAGCCACCGATGAGAAGCTGAAAAGCATCCAAAAACTTTCCTCGTTTTCCGAGCGGACGGAGATGTGAAGGGAACTCCGCCGCTACGTGGTCATGGGACAGGATGACGACTCCGGACTAAAGCATGGTAAGCCGTTTTCTCCCGGTCTTTCGGGAAGGATTCTGCATTTAGTCTGACCGTGACACGTTTTCTTTCGAGGACAATAATACCGCTTGACGAATCGCTTCCTTCAGGCTGCCCTCGTCGGCAATCCCTTTTCCCGCGATATCAAAGGCGGTTCCATGATCCACACTGGTTCGGAGGATCGGTAAACCCACGGTGATGTTTACACCGGCTTCCAAGCCCAACACCTTGACCGGAACATGACCTTGGTCGTGATACATGGCGACAACGATATCGAAGTCTCCCCGCACTGCCCGATAAAACAAGGTATCGGCGGGATGGGGACCGCTTACGAGGATTCCCTGCGCCTTGGCTTCGGTCACGGCGGGAACGATTTTTTCCTCTTCTTCCCCATCTCCAAACAGCCCGTTTTCCCCCGCATGGGGGTTGATCCCGCATACCCCGATTCGAGGTTTGGGAAAACCGGCTTGACGGAGTGTCTCGTGGGCCAACCGGATGACGGTATATACCCGATCGGGGTTAATCCGCCGGATCGCATCAATCAAGCCGACATGGGTCGTGACATGAATCACTTTTAACTGAGGAGATGCCAGCATCATCGCATATTCCTTGGTACCGGTTAAATGTGCCAATATCTCGGTATGGCCCGGATAGTGGTGCCCTCCCTTGTGCAGTGCCTCTTTGTTTAAAGGAGCCGTGCAGATCGCGGACAAATTCCCTTTTCGGGCGAGCTCCACCGCCTTTTCCAAATAGCGAAACGCCGCATCCCCCGCTTCTGCCGAAACCTCTCCGAAGGGAAGATCGTCCGGAAGAAGATCAAGATCCAGGCAATCCACCACCCCGTGCCGGAATTCCGCCTCCTCCAATCGGTGCACCGCCTTCACCTCGACGGGGAGGCCAAGAATCCTGCCGGCCCGCTCCAACATTTTCGCATCTCCCAAAACCAAGGGGCGGCACATGCGATAAAATGCCGGATCGTTCAATGCCTTCATGATAATTTCCGGACCGATTCCCGCCGCATCGCCCATCGTGATTCCGATTACCGGTCGATCTTCCTTCATCCCATCTCGCTTCCCTTCAACTTATTCACTGCCTTTACCAATGCGTCCTCTTCGCCGAAAGCCCCGGCTTTGGTCACCGCATACAGGGGATGGGGACCCACCAATTGTCCCAGAGGGATTCCTGGCGCCATTTCCTCCATCAACCGTATACCTCCTATGCCCAAATGGCGGCATACCGCCCGGGCCGTATCCCCTCCCGTCAATACTAACCCTAATCTCGGATGAAAAGCGACCAACCGGGAAGTCAGCTCCCCCAACCGGTCGACGATCCTAAGGGCGGCGTCCCGATGCGCCCATCCCTCCTGATTCAGCCGCCTTTTTTCCGAGTTCAGGGTGATCGCTACATCCTTTCCCGAAGCAAACGCCTTGTTCGCTTCTTCGACAAAGGTACCTCGACGCGCTTTCCATTCCGCAGGATCAAGAATTGCCGGCACATCCAGCACCAGCGGTTGCACCTCATTGGTTTCCACCAAACGGAGGATTTGTCTCTTCGTAACCGATGACTGGCTCCCGGCAACAACCAGCACCCGGTCGGCCCGCCGTTGTGGTGCCCTTTGCCCTGTTGCGGAAATCGAACTCTTCCCGGTCAGGGAAAGGGCCTCCGGCAACCATCCCGCCAGACCGGCAGATCCAACCCAGAGAACACGGAACCCGCTTTGGGCGACGGAACGGGCGATTTTCCCCAGATGTTCGTCCCTTTCCGCGTCAAACACCAATAGTTCCACGCCCCGCCGCTTCCACTCCGACCCCTTTTCCTTTAGCCGATCCAACTCCTGTTCGCTGACGAGGTGCGCCCTTCGACGGGATTGCGCGGACAATATCCGGAGCAGATCGGATTCGGTCACCGGAGTCTTGGGATCCCGGGACATTTCCGTCCGGTCCACGGGAATCCCGTCAATTTGATGAATCCCGTTCCGTGTGGTTCGCCCCATCCGGGGGAAAGCGGGGGCAATGACCGCAAAATCCGGACGAAAAACATCCATTACGGCATCCACCTCTGCTCCCCAATTCCCCCGAAGTGAAGAGTCGATCTTTTTATAAATATGGCGAGTTCCCGCAGCGTACAACCATTCCGCCGCCCGTCGCGATTTCTCATAGGCGCGACCGGCCGACAAGGCCCTGCTGTCCGTATCGATTGCCACCACATCCACCCGGGAAAGATCTTTCGCCTCTGTCAGCCCGGAATCGAACAGGACGGCAGCGGAAAGTCCCTTAGCGGAAAATTGGCTCCCCGAATCATTTGCTCCCGTCAAGTCATCGGCGATAATCCCGACAGAATGTGTGATCAAAGAACGGTTGGAAGCTGGATTGGACATGACCTTTTCCTTGTATCCTGTAAAGTCGGACATCGGGATCCCCTTCCGTTCAAGAAAGATTCGATCTCACTTCTTCATGGCCGCTTTTCGTTCCAAGCGCTTCACCAGAAAGGCGATATAAAGCGGGAGGAGAAACGCCGTGGTGACGGTTGAAGCCGCCACCTGGACCGTGGCCAGGGGAGCGATGGAAGCGAAGGAGGCATTGGCCGCGGCGATCGCCGCCGGCGTCGCCACCGCATTTCCGGCGGTTGAACCCTCAGCGGCGCCGACGATGGGATTCCAACCGAACCACTTGAACACCAGATAACCGGCCGTTCCCGTAAAGAACACCGTCATGATGCCCAACAAAATTCCACCCAGTCCACCCTCCACAATCTTGGCAAAATCGATGCCCATTCCCAAAGCAAAGGCGAAAAAGGGAATCAGCATGTCACTCCCCTTGGCGAGGAAGGAGCGCATTTCCTCATCCAAATTGCCCAGCACCATCCCGACGAGAATCGGGAGGAGCACGGAAATAAAATCCTTTATGGAGAACATGCCTTCGACAAATCCCATCGCCCCGAAAAGAGCCAACGCCACCATGGTCAAAAAAGGCCCGTCGTTTAAGGCAAGCAGTGAATAGGCCGCCCGATCGTCTTCCTTTCCATACTGGCCGACAAGGGCGACATACAATCCTCCGTTGCTGTTGGTCATTGCCGCCACAATCGCCAGCGGTGCGAGTCCCAACCACAGACCGTCCGGTCCGGCCAACAAATAGGCGATCAGTCCGAAGGCCGCACCCACCACCCACTTAACTGTGAGCAGAGTTGCCCCCTTCGCCAGACTGACACCAAAACTGCGCAAGTTGATCTGCGCACCTGTACACAACAGGAATAAAGCAATCAGTGTTCCGGACCCATCCACGAACAACTGCTGAGTAAAGTTTCCGATTCGGAGCAAATCGGGAAAAAACGTGTTGATGAAGGCCCCCAGCAACAGGGGAATCACCATCAATCCACCAGGGATTCGCTCCATGGCCCGCTTTATTCTCATCAGCACACCCCCGGATGTTTAAAAATGCAACAAAACAACGAAAAATAGCGCTTTCATTAAAAATGATAGTTTATGTTGTGCCATTTTGCAATATTTTATGGACTACCTTTTATTTCCGGGAGGTGTTTCACGATGGACATTTTGCAATTTGCGCCACAACGTGGACCGATTGATGCCGAGGCGTTGGGCGGCGCGGGTTTGATTCATCCCCTCCTCAACCAACACCCTTTGAATAATCTGTATTTCCATTTCCTCTAAAGTGCCCGTCCAGTCCAGCTCCCGACCAACCGGCCGGGATGCTTCCTGTTTCAACCGCTCCAGGATGTCCGCGGTTTCACGCCGGCCGATGTAATGGCCATCCGATTTCAATACCATCGCCTCAACCGCCCTTTTTAACTCCTCAATGTTCCCCGGCCAGGTCAACCTTTTCAACTCTTCGATCAGTTCACTCTCCATTCCGACGATGGATTTTCCATACTTGGAATTGCCCTCGGCAATAAACAGGGGGATCAAATCGTCCATATCCTCTTTTCGTTCTCGAAGGGGAGGCAGCGGGAGATGTGCCCGCCCCAACAACTGATAAAGCTTGCGGTCAAAAGCTCCCCGGCGAACTTCTTTCCCCAAATCCACGACGGTTGAAATCAGCCAACGCGGTCCATCCCCCTCATCGGCGATCAGTGCGCCAAGCCGCTTTTGAACCTTTGCCGGAATCTTCTCGGCATTTTTCAAATACAGCGTTCCCCGGCGGAAGGGACCTGCGACCGCATCGGCGATCAGTTCGTTCCATTCCTCCGGTTTCAAACAACCGCTGTCCACCGCGATGAAGGGTTGGTCTCCCCGCGGACTGGCCTGATGGATCGCCAAAGCGAACATTTCCTTGCCGGTCCCCTCTTCTCCCGAGATCCAGACAGGGACATCCCACTCACTGTATTTTTGGGCGGATTGAATCGCTTCGCGAAGAGCACCGCTTTTGCCCACAAACCGATGAAATGCGGTTTCCTTCGGCTCGGAACGGGTGTGCCGAATTTCCACACATCCCCATTTCTCGGGTGATACGGCGAATCGACATTTCTCCAAATGGATGGCAACCCTGGTCTCCCCGCTCCTGTCATCGAGGGGCACCGCGGCAATCTGTACGCCGGATTCCTCCAGCGGCAGCAGGCGGGATTCGGACTGGCCCCGCCGCAGACTTTCCTCCACCAACTCCTGAATCGCCCTTTCCACCGCGGGGGCGGAAAGGGGGAAGCGCGCCGCAGCCGGATTTCGAAACAGGATTCTTTCCTTTCCGCCAAACACGACGATGCCCCGCCGATCCCTGTCCAGGATGTTCCGA
This sequence comes from Planifilum fimeticola, assembly GCF_003001905.1. Classification (NCBI taxonomy): domain Bacteria; kingdom Bacillati; phylum Bacillota; class Bacilli; order Caryophanales; family Thermoactinomycetaceae; genus Planifilum; species Planifilum fimeticola. Next base: position 5,782 of record NZ_PVNE01000016.1, on the reverse strand, counting down.
TACAGCGAAGCTTCCCTTCTCAGGCGGGAAAAGAGACGATAAACGCGCTTTCCTTCCTCGAATGCGTCCAACACCGCCTCTCTTCCGGAAGTGATCAAGAGACCGTGCATCCCAAGTTTTTCGGCAGCCTTTACAGTGACCACGTCACCGACCACCACCTGGATCCCTTGCCTTCGCCGGGATTCGAGCTGCTCCTCGACCTCGGAAGGTTTCCGGACGGTGACGGTGTGCACAGAAAGATTTAACAAATCACAAATCACCGCCGCTCCCCGGGTGATGTTGGGGAAACCGACAATCGCCACTTCTCCTCGATAATCCTTTAAGAGCGTAAGGACCCGAAGCATGTCATACCCCGAAACCGGAATCTCGGCGACGGGAATGGAGACCGCTTCCCGGATGAGGGAGGCGGTTCCGCCGCGACTGATTACCAACTCGTACCCTTCTTTCTCCGCCCGCCTGGCGATATCCACCCCTTCTTCCAGGTCGCCCTGCTCAACAACCAAATCCATTTCCGGGTCTTCCTTCGCCAGTTCCTCCATCAGCCTCTTCAAACCCGCATAAGGAGCGATCCCGATCGCTTTGACCCTCATGGCCATCCCTCTTTGTTGCAAATTTAAACACTATATACTTATCACAACTTCTGAATCCGAACAAGTTCAATCCTCAGGTCCTCAGCTCAACAGCCGCTCCACCTTGCGCACATGGGCCGGCGTCCCGCTGATGATCAGACGGTCGCCCACCCGCAGCTCCGTATCCCCCCGCGGCATGATCACCTCGCCGTCGCGGTAAATGCGGATGATCAAGGTGTCGCCGATGAAGGGGAGATCCCGGATTCGACGGCCGTTGAAATGGTGATTGTACAAGGGAACCTCCTGCAGATACCCCTCGCTCTCGGAAACGAACCGAACCAGCGACGGAAACTCGATCAGGGAGCGAAGGAGCGTTTTGTTGGCGAAGAAGCTGGAAATCAACCGGATCCGGGAATCCTCGGGAAGGCTTACTTCCATTTGATTTTCCACCCGGGCGATAATCCGCTCCACACCCTGCTGTTCCGCATCCAGGGCAAGGCGGAAGTTTTTGCTGTCATCGGCGGTAAACAACACCACAATGTCGCTGTCAAAGACTCGGTGCGACTCCAGATGCTCCCGCTCCACGCCGGGCAACTGCACGATGGCAAAGGGGCGGTCATTCATGACCTCCAGATTGGATTTGTCCGAACCGTAGAGCGTGACATCGTACTGATCCCTGACCAGGTCCCGGGCAAGTGACAGGGTGACCGCGTTGATGCCCACCAGAGCGACCTTCGTCCGCCGCTCCTCGCGATGATCCGGCATCAGCCGTTGGAACAGCACGGGGGACACCAGGGTGGCGATCACGGCGGACAACACCAGCGCGGTATTCATCGTGCGATCGAGGATTCCCATCTCCTCACCGACCTTCGCCGCGGCAATGACCAAACTCAGGGTGGAGCTGAGCAGCACCCCCGAGGCGATCGACTCTTTCCAGGAAAACCATCGGCGGAAAATCGGAACGACCAGGAGTCTCGAAACATAAAAGGCCAAAAGCAGCAGAGGCAACACCGTCAAAGCCTTCGCATCCTGCGCCAGAGCGATCAGATCCAGGTCGGCCCCCACCATCACAAAAAAGATGGGGATCAAAAAACCGTACCCAAAGGCATTGAGCTGCTGCACAAAGGATTTGCTCGGGGACATCAGGGACACGATCACGCCGGCGAGAAAGGCGCCCAGAATGTTCTCCGCCCCGACCCCCTCCGATACCGCCACAAAAAAGAGAATCAGCGCAAAAACGCCCCGCGTGCCGATGGAAATGGTCTCTCTTCTGATCTTTTCCGTAATTCGGGAAGCCCGGAAGAGGCGAACCAGGCGGTAGACGACGAAAAAGGCGACAAAGAGCAGCAACAGCCACAAGGTGTTGAAGGCCCCTTCCTCCGAACGGTGAAGGGAGACATGGACCGCCAGCATCAACATGGTGAAAAAATCGGCGATGACGGCGGTAAGCAACACGGATTGCCCGACCGGATCATTGAGAAGCCCCTTGTCCTTCAGCACCGGCAAGGTGATGCTGACGGAAATGGTGGAAATGATCAGCGTCATGAAAAAGACGTCCTTCGTATACCCCAGCCCGTGGATGATCCATGACAGAGCCAGGGAAAGGAGCAAAATCCCGATGTAGCTGACGGTGCCGATCGCCAGGGGGTTTCCGTTTTTGCCGGAGTGCTTTCGACTCTTCTGAATCAGATCGAAATCGATCTCCAGACCGCTCAAAAACATCAGGTAGATGATGCCCAACATGGACAAAAGCTGGAGCAGATTGTCCTCGTGAATCAGTTGGAAACCGCTCTTGCCCAGCGCCACCCCGACGATGATTTCCGCCACCACGACGGGAATCCAATTCAACTTCAGCCGATGCATCGCGATCGGGACAAAAAAGGAGACGAGAACCACGATCATAAGGGACGTAACCGATTGATATTCTTCCATGATCTCCTCCGGGAAAGGGATTGATTATTTATGTATGTTTCATCAATATCCTTTGCGCCAACCAATAAATCATACTTTTTCCGGGGCGGTCAACAGAAAAACCTGCCAACGGACGCTTTCCTTCCCGGGAAGGACGGAGGGCAGCCAATCGCAGGCGGATTTTCATGCTTGCTTCCACCCGGTCGCATCTAGAAGAAAAAACCCCACCTCCCCGGGGAAGCCGGGGGATGGGGTTTGAATGCCAGCGACAAGGGAAATCCGGCGGTGATCAGAACACCTCCGACACCAGCTTGGCTTGGGTAAACAGGAGCAGGTAATCGTAGCCGCCGGCCTTGGAGTCGGTGCCCGACATGTTGAAGCCGCCGAAGGGATGAACCCCCACCAGGGCGCCGGTGCACTTGCGGTTGAAGTACAGGTTCCCCACGTGGAATTCGGTGCGCGCCTTTTCCAGGTTGGCGCGGTTCCGGCTGATCACCGATCCCGTGAGGCCGTATTCCGTATTGTTGGCGATGCGGAGAGCGTCGTCGAAATCCTTGGCCTTGATGAACGCCAGCACCGGACCGAAGATCTCCTCCTGGGCGATCCGGGCGTCGGGGGAGACATCGGCGAAAATGGTGGGCTGAATGAAGTAACCGTTGCCTTCCGCCTTGCCTCCTCCGGTCATCAGGCGACCTTCCTTCTTGCCGATCTCGATGTAGTCGAGGATCTTCCGGTAGGCGTTCTCATCGATCACCGGACCCATGTCGATGCCGAAGGATTTGGCCTCGGCCACCTTCAGCTGTTTCGTCTTCGCGACGACCTTGTTCAACACCTCGTCATAAACGTCCTCGAGGACAATCGCCCGGGAACAGGCGGAGCACTTCTGGCCGGAGAAGCCGAAGGCGGACGTGACGATGGTCTGGGCGGCCAGATCCAGGTCCGCATCCTTGTCGACGATGATCGAATCCTTTCCGCCCATCTCGGCGATGACCCGCTTGATCCATTTCTGTCCGGGAACGGTTTTGGCCGCCAGTTCATTGATCCGGAGTCCCACGTCCCGGGATCCCGTAAAGGCGATGAACCGGGTCAGGGGGTGCTTCACCAAGTACTCGCCCACTTCCACGCCGGGACCGGGCACGTAATTGACGACACCGTCGGGAAGGCCGGCATCCTGCAAAATCTCCATGAACTTGGCGGCGATCACCGACGTGTTGCTGGCCGGTTTGAGCACGACCGTGTTTCCCGCCACCAGCGAGGCCGTCGTCATCCCCACCATGATCGCCAGCGGGAAGTTCCACGGGGGGATCACCACACCCACGCCCAGGGGAATGTAGTACAATTCGTTGTCCTCTCCGGGAATGCGGGTGAGCGGCTGCCGCTCGCTCAACCGGATCATTTCACGACCGTAAAACTCCATGAAATCGATGGCCTCCGCCGTATCCGCATCGGCTTCCGGCCAGCTTTTCCCCGCTTCATGCACCATCCACGCGGAAAACTCGTGTTTCTTGCGGCGCAGGATGGCGGCCGCCCGGAACAAAATCCGCGCGCGGGCTTCCGGTGAAACCGCTTTCCACTCTTCGAACTTTTTCGCCGCCGCCTGCATCGCCTTTTCCGCCAGTTCCTGGTTCGCCTTGGAGACATAGCCGATCGTCTCGTCCACATTGGACGGGTTGATGGAGCGGATTTTCTCCTCCGTCCGAATCCGCTCGCCGCCGATGATCAGGTCGTACTCCCTTCCCAGCTGGGCCCGGACGGTTTCCAAAGCCTCTTCAAAAGCCCGCCGGTTCTCTTCCTTGGAAAAATCGGTGAACGGCTCGTTCCGAAAATCAACGACCATTTTACCCCTCCTCTGATATGGCTCGGCAAGTTCGCAGATTGGCCGTTTTCCTCACCCGTACGGAAAAAGGCCACCTGCTTGCGGCCCGAAGACGCTCCTTCCGGACAGATCTTCCACCGGGGAAGTTCCATCAGGCCCCAGTCCCCCCTTATTTTAACCCAAGGTTTTTTTCTTCTTCAAATGAAGGAACCCTGACTGATCCATACTAACTTTGAAAGCGTTTCCTATTGTCACTCCCACGAAGGACTCGTATAATGGTTACGGTTCAAGACACCCGTTCAACCAACGAAAGAAGGTGGAAACATGTCGTTGTCCCGAAGAGCTGTACTCACCCTCGCCGGCAACCGGCTGGTGTCCCGCTTCGTCACCCGGTACGGCATGCGCCTGGGGGCCTCCCGGTTTGTGGCGGGGGAAACGCTGGGACAGGCGATTGAAACGGTCAAATCCCTCAACCGGGACGGACTTCTGGTCACCCTGGACCACCTGGGCGAAAGCGTGACCACCCGGGAGGAAGCACTGGAAGCCACCCAATCCGCCATCGACATCTTCGACGCCATCGCGGAAAGCGGGGTCGACTCCAACGTCTCCGTAAAACTTACCCAGCTGGGGCTCGACATCGATTATGAGTTTTGCCTGGAAAACATGGAACGGATCGCCCTGAAGGCCAAGGAAAGCGAAAATTTCGTGCGGATCGACATGGAGGACTCCCCGAGGGTGAAGGCCACCATCGACATATTCAAAACCCTGCTGAAAAAGGTGGGCAAGGAACATATCGGCCTGGTGATCCAGTCTTATCTGTACCGGTCCGAATCGGACGTGAAGGATCTCGGTGAATTGGGTGTCAACCTGCGGATCGTCAAGGGGGCTTACAAGGAACCGAAGGAAGTGGCCTACCCGGACAAAGGGGACGTGGATGAAAATTACAAGCGGCTGGTGGCGATGCACCTGAAAAACGGCTGTTACACAGCGGTGGCCACCCATGATGAAAAGATCATCGAATGGACCAAATCCTTCGTGAAGGAAAACCATATCCCGAAGGATTTGTACGAATTCCAGATGCTCTACGGGGTGCGGGGCGGACTGCAGCGGCAACTGGCCGAGGAAGGGTACAAGGTTCGCGTCTACACCCCCTACGGGAAAGACTGGTACCCCTACTTCACCCGGCGGATCGCCGAGCGGCCCGCCAACGCCTTGTTCATACTCAAAAATCTCGTCAGGGATTGAGAAAGGAAGGGATGAGTCCCCCGCGCCTGGGACCGCTTTTCTTTCCCTTTCGGTCGGAAAAGCGCGCAGGGCCATCGGAGGGACGCAGCCTGCGGAGCCGACTTTCAGCTTGTCGAAAAAAAGGTTGCCAACCATGTTGGCAACCTGAGGCTGTTGACAAAGAAGGGTCAACAGCCTTTTTTGTTGAATTCGGAATAAAACAATTCCGAAGGAAGGTTTTTATATGTTCAGGACGAACCCA
>NZ_PVNE01000015.1 GCF_003001905.1 Planifilum fimeticola | reverse complement strand
AAACATCAAAAAAATGGCCTTGCTCCTCTCGAAGAGAGGAAAAGGCTTTGTGATCCGCCTAATTTACCAAATCTAATTTCCTTTATCTGTTTATTTCCCATAAACATGCAACCCCTGGCGCTTTTCTTGCGAAAAGAGCCAGGGGGTTTGTCATCAATCTCGAGGGGCTTTGCCCCTCCTTTTTTGCAACCGAAAGGTCAGACCACTTTCGCCTCGGCTTTGGCGGCGGGTTTTTTGTTCCAAGCGGGAACGTGAGCGGAAGCCAGTTCGTCGGCGTAGATCAATCCGAAGCGGTCCGTGATGTACACTTTGCGGTTATCGTAGTAGTAGGTGTTTTTCACTTTGACGTTGATCTTTTTGCCGAATGCGCTAACGAGGGTGATCTCGTCCCCCGGTTGAAGCCAGTCCATGATCGTGCCGGTGCGTACTCCGCCCATTTCGTACTTTCCGATGTAACGTGCCATGGAATTCACTCCTTTCGATTCAAAATCCAATATTCGAAAAAATTTCGCTTACATCTCACTCAGTTTACAACTGGATGACAATTATATTGTAATCCCAGATGTGCCATTTGTGCAACCATCAATTATGTCTATTTTTTGAATTGGTTCAACGGACCTGTTTAAGGGATTCGGCGAGAGTGTTCAAGACGGTATGGCAAGATATGACGTGTTTTCACCTGTGGTGACATAGGGGGTATGGGGAACGATGTCTGTGATCACGATATTTGTTATACAGTAAGTAGTGTTTTCTGTTCAAAAATGAGGGGGCATCTTCGGTTGAACAATTGTGCACAAAAGAAAAACCCCCGTCGGGGGAGGATTTCGAAAATGTTACAGCAGTTCCCGGTAGGGGGTCAGATCGATGTTTTTCTTCTGCAGCGTCTTGATCAGAAACTTGTGGTCCCGGCGGGGAGTGGCAAGGATGTATCCCCGGATGATGAGATCGTCCCGCATCTCCGTCGCCTTTTCCTTTAATGCCAGCTCGCCGATCTTTCCGGCGATCTTCTGGCGGGCCACATCCCGAAACAGCTTGGGAACCGGACGAACCAGCTCCTCCAGCAGTTCCTTTTGCTCCTCCGTCCACAGATGGCGGGTCTGCTCGATATAGTATTCCTGCCATTCCAAGATCGATTTGCCGTCTTCCCGGGGCAGCGATTTGAGGAACTTGCGAAACATGAAATATCCGCCGATGCCGAGAAAGGCCAGCATGAACAATCCCCAGAAGAGCACTGCCCAGAACATCCATTGCGACATGGAAAACACCCTCTTAAAATCAATTTCCCGCCCTCTCGTCAGGCACGGGAAGATCATCTCTTCCATATGAAAGGGACGGTTCCGGTTCCGTCGGATCCGGACCCCATAATCTTTCCTTATCCAAATTATATAGAAGTAAAAAGAGATCGCAAGGGACCAATTTACCCACTTGGAACCGTTGTTTGTGATGTTTTCTTTTCGGCCGCGCCCATCCGCGGAGGGGAAGTTGGTTGGGGGATCGGGAGAAGATCCGGAGAATGATCGGACCCGGACTTCCGGGGTTCATCCGCCGGGAGCGGCGGTTTTTGCTGCCGATAAAAGCTTGTTTGTCCCGATCGGGTTGAAGTATGCTAGTTTTAAAGAATCGATGAATTCTTTGCTGGTAAGGGACCCGAAAGGGCCCAGGAAATACGAGGGAAAAGGGAGATTCACATGAATCGCGAAAAATTGTCGGAAAAGCTGATGCGGATGAAGGAGGAACACGTCCTGTTCATTCCTTCCGGAACCGGTGTGCAGATTACTGTTGAACGCATTCAGGTGGGCAACGAGCTGGGCTGGGGGCTCCACGTGAAGGACGAGAAGCAAGTGTCGCGCTATGTGTCCCGTGATCCGGGGAAAATCACGGACTACATTCTGACGCTTAAGCCCAAGGGAATTCCCTTGTTGAGACACCGGGGAGAAAAGCTGGAGGAATCGTCCCTGTTTGTGAAGAGGGAGTCCTGGTTGTCCGGATTGAAGGGGTACCGGAGCGAAAAGGTATGATGAGGGCATCCTGTTTCCGCGCTGTATCGCGCGGTTTTTGTTTTGCAAAGGAAGAGATGGCGGCTCGTTGCATGACTTGCCCCGCAGGGGGAAATCTATGGTTATCAGGAAATTGTTGGAGGGATTGTGATTGGCGCGAATTGTCTCGGTGGGAACCGCCGTACCCGAATATGAAGTGGATCAGCGGGAGGCGCGGGACTTTGCCCGCGGGCTGTTCCGGGAGGCGTTTGGGGACATTGACCGGTTGTTGAAAATCTTTGATCACGCGGCCATTGAGCGGCGGCGGTTCAGCAGACCCCGGTCCTGGTTTGAACAGGACCATTCCTTTGCCGAGCGGAATGGAGCCTATGTGGAAGCGGCGTGCAATCTGGGGGAGGAAGCGGTTCGGCGCTGCCTGGAGGGAGCGGGACTGACGCCCCGGGAGGTGGATCACTTTATCTTCGTCTCCTCCACCGGCCTGTCGACCCCCAGCATCGATGCTCATCTCGTCAACCGGTTGGGCATGAACCCCCAGGTGAAGCGGACCCCCCTCTGGGGATTGGGCTGTGCCGGCGGAGCGGCGGGGCTTGCCCGCGCCTTTGAAGTGGCCCGGGCGTTTCCGGAAAGGCGCGTCCTCCTGCTCGCCCTGGAATTGTGCGGGCTCACCTTTCGCCGGAATGATCTGTCCAAAAGCAATCTGGTGGCCACTTCGCTGTTTGCCGACGGGGCCGCCGCGGTGCTGGTTGCCGGGGAAGAGGCGGAGGTGAGCGCGGACGGGCCGCGGATCGTCGACGCGATGAGCATGACCTGGCCCAGTTCCCTGAACGTGATGGGTTGGGAAGTGGTGGATGACGGCCTGAAGGTGATTTTCTCCAAGGATATTCCGTCCATCGTGCGCCGGCAAGTGAGGCCGGTGGTGGAGGGGTTTTTGCGCCGGTGGGATTTGACCCCCGACCGGGTGGGGAGGTATATCGCCCATCCCGGGGGAGCCAAGGTGCTGGCCGCCTACGAGGAGGCTCTTTCCTTGAAGGAGACAGCCCTGTCCAGCGCCCGCTCCGTCCTGCGCAGCCACGGAAACATGTCTTCGGCGACCGTGTTGTTTGTGTTGGAGCGGGAAATGCGGAATCAGCCCGAAAGGGGAACCTACGGGCTGATCACGGCCCTCGGTCCCGGATTCAGCCTGGAACTGATGCTCATCCGATGGGGAGAGGAGATCGCGCCGGGGAAAAGCCGGATAATGGAGGGTTTCCCCCGGGGAGACCGCGTCGGGACGGGGGTTCCGGTTTCGGAATCGGCGTGGGCCCCTTCGCCGGATCCGCTGGAATCGTTCCTGCCGAGTCATATTTGAAACGAAGGGGTTGAGCGCATGGGGATCGGATGGGCGCTGATCCTGGTTGTGGTCGCGCAGCGGCTGGCGGAACTGCGCATTGCCCGGCGAAATGCCCGTTGGGCGCGGGAGCAGGGCGGTTATGAGGTGGGGGGGGAACACTATCCCCTCATCGTCTCGATTCACCTGCTCTGGTTTCTGGGCATGGCCGGTGAGCTCCTTTTGGGTGCGGCACCGCCGGTCTGGTGGCCGGTTCCTGCGACCCTTTTCCTCCTCGCCCAATTCCTCCGCTATTGGTGCCTTCGTTCCCTGGGCCGCCACTGGAACACGCGGATCTGGGTGATCCCCGGAAGGAAACCGGTCATCCGCGGCCCTTACCGATATATCCGCCATCCCAACTATCTCGCGGTGATCGCGGAAATCCTCACTCTTCCCCTCGCTCTGGGAGCCTTTTGGACGGCGGCGGCGGTGTCCCTCTTGAATCTGCTGGTATTGCTCAGGGTGCGCATTCCCGCGGAGGAACGGGCCCTGGCGGCGGCGACGGGATATGACGGGGAGATGGGGGAGAAAGGCCGGCTGATCCCCTTTCCGAAGCGGGGATGATTGGTGCCGCTCCTTTTCCATTGCATTTCCGCTTCCAATGGTTACAATTTTTTATAGCGCGGCCGGTTGAACGCATTTGCCGCCCCCCGGGAGTGGCGGGATGTATCCGAGCCGTGACCATTCTGGGGAACAGGAGAGGGAAACCATGCTCATTGCCGGCTGTATGCTTGTCGGGATCGGTTTGGGGATGCTGTTCGGGAACACCGGTGCGGGAACCTTGATCGGCCTGGGGGTGGGTTTTTTGCTCGAGTTCTTTTGGTCGAAAAGGAAGGGGAAGGAATCGTAAAGAGGGGGCGCGATCCCTGGAGAAGTTGCGTATACGGCGGCGGTCCGAACAGCTTCGGATGGCCGCTCGTTTCGTTCAGAGGGAAATCGCTCGGCCCTCTTTTCGAAGGCCGATCGGATCGAATAAATCGGGGGCGTGCGCCGTTTGGCCTGCACGTCAAGCGCACTCCAACAGCATCCCTGCAGCGGAGAAGATGCTTGACCAGTTCCGGAGCGAGAACGATCCCCCCTCGTGGGGGTTATCGGGCACACCATGCCCCTGTTTTCCCCGGACGGGGGATGCATCCGGAGGAGCCGCCGGCGGTGTAAGAGGTGTTGTCCCAGTCCCTGAAGGAATTCTGCAGAGCGAAGTTCAAGTTGAAGGCAAATGAAGCCGTTTTGTCCATGCGGGGCTTTGGCCGGAGAACGGTTTGGATACAGGCTTTTCAATCCCGCAGGTCCATTTTGGAGCAAATGTTACGCATAGATCATCTTTACCGTCATGCCGCCGTCGATCACCAGGTTGGCGCCGGTGATGAACTCCGCATCCGGAGAGGCGAGATAGCGGACCGCCCGGGCGATGTCTTCGGGGCGCCCCACACGGCCCGAGGGATGCTGCCGGTGATCCTCCTCGGTCAATTGCGCCGGCTTTCGGGCACTTTTCTTTTTCCATTCGGAGGTTTCGATCCATCCCGGACTGATCGCGTTGACGCGGACCGTCGGTCCGAGGCTGACGGCCAGCGCGTGGGTGAGGGCGAGGATTCCTCCTTTGGAGGCGGAGTAGGCCTCGGTGTGGGGTTCGGACATCAGGGCCCGGGTGGAGGCGATGTTGATGATGGAGGCTCGTCCGGCCGCCCGCAGCAGGGGCAGACCGTACTTCGCACACAAAAAGACGCTCCGCAGATTGATATGGATCACCCGGTCCCACTCCTCCACGGAGAGCTCCTCCAGGGGGCGGAAGAGGCTGATCCCCGCATTGTTGCACAGGATGTGCAGCTTCCCCCGCTCCTTGTCGATCCGGTCCATCAGCCTCCGGATCTCCTCCGGACGCGATACGTCCGTCGGAACGAAGGTGGCCGCCCCGCCCCTTTCCCGGATTTCTTCTTCGCATTCGGTTCCCGCTTCTTCATCCTGCTCCGCGATGTAGACGTGGGCTCCTTCCCGTGCCAGCATCTCCGCCACCGCGCGGCCGATGCCCTGGCCTCCGCCGGTGACGACCGCCGTCTGTTCCGCAAAACGCATGTTTTCCAAAGCTTGTCCACTCCCTTGATCGTTTTCTTGACGAGAGGACCCAAAGCTTTTGGTCTGTCCGAAACCCCGGCAAAAACCGAAAGGTGTACAGCAGTGTTCCTTTGTCGTGGGGGAAACGGAGCGACTCCTCCGGCGGCCGGGCAAGGGCTATTTCATTTTCTCGATCGTTGTCGAGGAAGATTCGGCGACGGGGTCCCCCGATTTTTGACGCTGAAAATGTTGATCATACAGCTTTTTGGCGATTTTCCGGTAAATTCGGGGGAAGAGGACCCGGAAAACGAGGGCGGGCGCAAAGGTGCGCGGCACCACGAGGACCCGCGGGCGGTCGATCAAGCCGATGGCGTGGCGGGCCACGGTTTTCGGATCGAGGAGCCGCTTGGCGATCGGCGCGGGGAAAAATCGGGAGGGATCTTCCCCCCGGAAAAAGGGAGTCTGAACGGGACCGGGGCAGAGGACACCCACCCGGATGACCGGTGCATATTCCAGGTCAAGGGATTCGGAAAAGCCGATCAGGGCAAATTTGGAGGCGGAGTAGGCGGCCAGGTTCGGACTGCCGGTGAGGCCCGCCACCGAGGCGATGTTGACGATTCGGCCGCCGCCGGCCTCCAACATGTGGGGGATCACGGCCCGGGTCATGCGAACGGCTCCCAGATAATTGGTCTGCAGCATTCCCTCGTAATCGCTCATCGGGATGTCGAGCGCGCCCCCGAAAAATCCGTAGCCGGCGTTGTTGATCAGGACATCGATGCGTCCCCGGGTCTGTTTCACCTCCTCCACCAACGCCTGAACGGATTCCCCGTCGGTCACGTCGCAGGGGTAGGCGGCGCCGGTTCCCAGCTCTTCCGTCAGCTCCCGGAGGGGTTCCGCCCGCCGGGCGACGAGGACGGGAAAGTCCCCCCGCCGGGCCAGCAGACGGGCGATTTCCTTTCCGATCCCGCTTGATGCGCCGGTGACAAGGACGGTTCGTTCTTTCATGCTCTCTCTCCTCAGGACATGGGAACTTGGGGAATGATTTTTCCGTCGATCCGCTCGAAGATGTCGTCCAGATCGCGCCCGGTGATGGTCAGGCCGTGGTTTTTCAGGCCGACGACCGCCCGGGAGGGATCCTCGGCGCGGCTGATCTGCTCCGCCACCGCCTTGGCCAGTTGAAGGGTGCCGCAGGGGTAGTTGATCTCCGTGGTGGGGATGCCCTCCATCCAGGCGTGGATGTGAACGATGGCCCCCACCTCGGGATGATTGGTGTAGATCATCCAGTGTTCGATGGCGTCGACGGAGGCGCGGCGCGGCTCCACCTTCGGCGGAACGCTGATCTTCATGGCTTTTTCTTCCGGGGAGTACCCCTTGATCATCAGAATGTCCCGGCCGACGGTTTCCAGCTTGGCCTTGTTGACCCCGCTGGCGCTCATCCAGAAGCGGTTTCCGTCCTTACGAGCGCTCAGATTGCCGTAACTTAGGCCTCCGATTCCGTAAAGGCGCTTCACGTGGCGCAATTCCCGCTCGGACAGGAGCTCCTCGATGGGAAAGGGGGCGGGCAGCAGGTTCATCTCGTCCAGCTTTTTCCCCGCCCGGTTGATCTGCCGGGTCAGTTCGTCTCCCTCCCAAAGGCTTTCGGGGAGGTCCGGTTCAAAGGTGTTGTCGATGATCAATTCCGCGGTGGCCAAGGGAAGGAGCCGCTCGAACACCCGGCGAAAGAAGCCGGGATCCTCCATATCCCCCGGGATGGGGTAGCATCCCTGCTCGAGGGTGATGAAATGGACGGCGGGCTGATTTTTGGAGCGGTCCAGGTAAATCATCATGTTGCCGAGGGAACGGACCAATATCGGGTAACCCGCCTTCAGGATGCTGTCGACCGGTTCGCTCTTCTCCGCCACCGTGACGACGAAGGTGCCCTTTCCTTTTCGCCGGAAGTGGCGGGGCTCTTCAGGATCGACAAAATGGAGGACCAGTCGCAGATCGGGATCCTCCTCGGAGCGATAAGCGTATCCGTTTTTGATCATTTCGTTGCGCAGGCCTTTGGCCAGCTTTTCCAGTACAGGACTTTTCCGCCAGTCTCCCACCATCGTAAACGTGGTCATTCGGCATCTCCTTCCGTCGGTTCTTCCCTTACCCATTTTTTCCAAAGGGGAAGGGAATCATGCCGAATGACGGCCCGGACCGGGCAGGCGGGGCGGTACAAAACCGTGTGGAAAACTTTTGTCGTCGGGACACGGCGAAAACAGCGTTTACAGTGAAAAGTGGCCATGGGAGACTTCTCGGCGGTGGGAAGGCAAGACGGATCAGGGCCGCCATGCTTTGCCTCGCCCGCCCATCCACAACTTTCTCCAAGAGCGGGATGAATTCCTTGCCCAACTTCCCACTGACTCCGACATCATCGAAGGAAACATCAACATTGAGTATATCGCAAGCCAAAGGGGAGGCAAAGGGATTTTCGGGATCGCTTCATCCAATGGCATCGGATGATGTGTCCGGGGCATAGATTTCTTTAGCACGGGCTCCAGAGCTGCTTGATTTCTACGATCGCCGATTCCATACGTCTTCCGAGGCCCCCGAAGCCTGCCGCTTCATTCTTGGTCTTTTGGATGAATTTTGAGAAAATAAATATATCAATCTACTGCTGAAGTGAGGGAATCACCATGCCCTGATTCGTTGCCTACTTACCCCAGATTTACGCTGAAGAGTGCCAGATCGTATAAGGAGGTGCGTCATGAGAAAAGTCATTGTCATCTCCCACATCACCCTTGATGGGGTTATGCAAGGCATGGGCGGGCCACAGGAAGATACCAGCGGTGGCTTCGCATATGGCGGGTGGGTAAGTCCCTATGCCGACGAGGTTGTTGGAGCAGTCATCCGACGGGAGATGAACATGCCGTTTGATCTGTTGATCGGGCGCAAAACCTTTGACATTTGGGCTCCGTACTGGCCGAAGCATGGGGACATATGGCCGGCTGTCAATAAAGCGACCAAGTACGTCGCCTCGAACACCATGACGTCTCACGAATGGCAGCCCACCGTGTTTATGGGCGGAGACATTGCGGCAAAAGTCAGCCAACTCAAGCAGCAGCTAGGGCCGAATTTGCACGTTTACGGCAGTGGAAATCTCCTTCAGACGCTGATGAAGCATGATTTGGTCGATGAGCTCTGGCTCAAGATCTATCCGCTGACGTTGGGCGGTGGGAAACGATTGTTTGCCGATGGCACCATTCCGGCGGCGTTCAAGCTGACGGAGAGCAAAGTCTCCCCCAAGGGCGTCATCATCGCCAATTATGTGCGTGCAGGTGCAGTCACCACCCGGCAGTGTTGAAGAGTCGTGAGGAGCTTACTCGCCGGGGGCATGGTGATGGCCCCCGCATTGGTGGGACATGGTCGGCTGGAAGTCGCCCATCCCGCGGGGTTAGACGAAAACGTGTGACTGACGAAGGATTTGAAAGATATGATGAAGAAAACGGATTTTAGCTTCTTTGAGGGCGTTGAAGTGAGGGGACACAAGTTTATAGTCTACGGCAAGTTCCTAAGCAAGCCCGCCACTTGCGTCCTTCGACAACGGAAAAGTGACGGGCACCCCGCCTAAAGTCGCGGAAGACGTAGGCAGGGTCATCAACACCATCCGTACCTGTGAAACGCCATCCCCCGCCGAGGAATGCGCCTTTTGCTGTCTCTGGAAGGAGCCGCTCGCTCATATGATTGTCATGGGGTGGGTGATGGAAATTGAACGGGAGTAAGGGGCTCGCGGCCCTTTGTGTGTGAAATTTGTCATCAAAAGACTGTTCGATATCGAGCGTTGGGAAGGGGACGTACCATACCATGGATTCATCTACGGCCCAGGAGTCCCCATGACCGATGAAGACTGGGAAGAGCTCGCACGAAATATCTTCAGATAACGGCGCACAAGCGCCTTTTTTTCTTGGAGAGGACGGCCTTGAAACGTCGCTGTCGCTGTAAGGACTATTTTCCCCGGGATCCGTTCGGCCGCAATCGGTCCAAACGCGACGGGCTGGACGATTCCTGCGAGGTGTGCCGGTGGAAGATCCAACGCGAGAACTATCGGAAACCACGGGAAAAACGTATCGAAGCCGCAAGGTGCCGGCGGAAAGCACCCCCCGACCACTTCCGGAAATGGTACCGGAAGAATGCGGGGTTTTTTCGTGTTCGGAATCCGTCTGGAGGTGAAGCCCATGCTGGTAACCCTGCAAGAGGCCAAGGAGGATCTGAAGCTGGATCCCGGCTCCAAACTGGAGGACGACATGCTTCGGTTATCGAAGCTTCCGAAATCCTCCAAGGCCAATGGGTCGTCCAGCGTTCAAGGAAAAGAAAAGTACGGTGGAGATAAAAGAAACGCTGCAAAATGCGGATTGAATGCTGATGTACAACTAAAATCTTAATCTATCTTCTAGTCCGCCCGAATTGTGGTAATCATAAATCGAGCGATTTTCATCAATCGCTTATGAACCTCCTTTTTGAGGAACGGGTGAGTCTGTTCCCTGTGGCAGGGCCCCCTCCAGCCATGGTTCTCACCCGGGAAGGCAACGGCCTTTTTTCCCTTTTGTTTGGGCCGTTGTCCTTGAATCTCGCGCCCCTCGTACGGGGTTATTTTTTTGGCGATTCCCTCCGTTTTTGTCCTCGATTCCTTATCCGCAGCTATTTGCGGTCATCTCCTGATTTTGCTGCGTGGTCTCCCCCTCCTCCCTTGACCTTTCACGTCCCTCAAACCCTTTAGGGAGGAGATCGACGGGAAAGGAAGATGGGGCCCTCGAGGCGCAAGGGACAAGGATCGAGGGCCAAAGGGGCGTGCGGGATGGGGAAACGGAAACCACAACGCACTTTGCAGGGTCCGGCAGTAATGACGGGATTGGAATAAACGATCGGTTACGCCGCTAGTGGAAAAAACGAAAGGACAAGTAAGAAATTAGCAGGATTAACGTCAAACTGTTGACCATCCGGCCGGCTCGCCGGGTCCGGGGGATGCGATCGAGAATCCTTTGATTGCCGTTCATCCCGAAAAACGCTGTGGGTATCGCCCGGCTGAAACCGTAAAGGGCGCCGAACAGCAGGCCGTAAACCGGTTCCTTGAAAAATCCGAGGTACAGATAGAGGAGATGGAAGGTGATGTGCGGGATGTACGTAAAGATGCCCGCTCCCAGGATCAGCCCCCATACCGCCATGTTCCGCATCGGCGGTCCCGAAACCCATGTGTGCGGGACCTGCCAGCGGTTTTCCGGCACTTTCAAGCGGATCCAGTTCCATTCATGAAAGACGAAGGCGGCGGAAATTAGGGCGAGGCCCCCGCCCTTGATCGCTGGCGGCAGCCCGAAAGAAAGCAAATAGACGATGGTCGTGTACAGAAACCCGGTCGCGGCGCCGGATGCGGCGGCCGTTCCGCCGTAGACGAGCGAACGGAGGATCGCTTCCCGCTTTTTCACCCTCTCGCCGAGAGGGGCGACCGAAAGGGTCGCATTGATTCCTCAGACCGTTCCGATAGCGGTGATTCCCGCGATGCAGGCCATGAGGACAAGCAGGAAGCTTTCCGCATGGAGCCAAACGTTCATGCTTACCCCCTCATTTCCGGAAGACCCACTTGCATCCGCAAGTGTAGCCGTCTTTGACGCAATCGCAACAGACAAAATAGTAGGGACAATCGTCGGATGTCGCGCACCAGCAGCCCGTGCTTCGATACAATCCTTTCCACACGGTGTAGCCGCTGGGACACTTGGAGCCGCTTCCGTGGTCCGGACAACCGGAGCAATATCTCCCGCCCGGCGGATGGCAGTCGCACGCCCTCCACCAGGTTTCGCACCAGTTGGTGGAAGCGCTGACGGAGGCGGGATTCCGGGAGATTTCCATCAATTTGAAAAAGGCCGCTTTCAAGGATTTCTTGAGGAGGGCGCTCTGATCCACCGCACGGGCCCACTGTTCCGCCGACAGTCTGAAGAAGGAATCGATGGCCCGAATCACCGGAAAACCTCCTGTTCGTTGGTCTGTCGCGTGCTTTCCAGCTCTTCCAACAAATCCTCGATATGTTCTTTTCCGTTGCACAGCCCCTTGCCCCTCACGATCCCCTTTTCGTCGAGGATGAAGGCGAAGGGCGTGACGCGGACGCGGAAATCCTGCAGAAATTGATTTCTCCGGTCCCAGATGATCCTTCCGCGGATTTCCCGCCCTCGCACGAATTCCTCCATTTTTTCCCTGTCGCCGACTCCCATCAGGACGAAGTTCAACTTTTCCTGATAATCCGTGCAGCACTGATTCCATTCGGGAATGAGATCCTTGCATGCGCCGCAATTCGGGGAGATGAAGGCGAGAAGGGTCGGCTTTCCTTCCAGATCCCTGTGTGTGACCACGTGGGTGGTGGCGAAATCCTCTCCGACAAATTCCGGTATTTGGTCTCCGATCGGGATGCCGTCCCGGGAGATGGCATCGGCGGAATTCAAGTAAATCTCGCCGAACTGACGGAAGAGGACGACCAGAAAAAAGATGACCAGCAGCTGGACGATCCACAGCAGGAGATTGGAGTAAAGAAGAAACGTTTCCATCTGTCTCGCTCCTCAACGCTTTTTAATCGCCGGGTGAGAGCAAAGAACAAAAGTCGGGGATGAAGCCGAAGGGACGCGGCATCCGCTGAAGATGTTTTCAGCGGTTCTTCAATCTGTCCATCACCTTCGCGTGATAGGACCAGACGGCTTGGGCCGCCAACAAACAGGCGGTCAGGAAGCTTCCGAGGAGGATGCTTCCGGGGGAAGGATGAACCGGATGGGAGAAGGAGCGGATCATCACGATGAGCGCCGCAGCCGCCAGGACTCCGATTTTGAACAGGGTGAACCGGTCCGCCCTGGCGTCGAGAAACTTGCCGTAACATCCGCAGCTGACGTTTTTTTTGGCGCGCAGGACGGTGGAGACGGCCCAGGCGAAGCCGAGGAGCAGAACGAGCAGGACCAGGGAACCGTAAAGGGAAGTTCCTCCATGACACAGCAGCGCGGCTCCGGACAGTTCGGCAAAGGGGAGGAGAATTCCCAACCCCCTGGCGATCGGGGCGGGCAAAACCCCGTACGCGACCGTCAGCTCCCGGAAGGCCGAAAGGTGCGCGATCTTGGCCACGGCGGAGATGACGAACAGGGTGCACAAAAACATGGCGAGAACGCCGGCGAGCATCTGCATGGGACCGTTTCCTTTCCGGCAGGAGAGTTTATGTTCCCCCGATCGGGAGGATGCGCCCGGCGATGGCATCCGCCGGGGGTCAAAAATGGGAGAAGGTGGGCGGCGCAGAGGAAAGGGATGTTCGGACCGCCGCGAAAACGAACATTCCGAAAAGGCCGTTTGGCTGTCTGAAATAGTGTATTAATGGATGATCGGGATGTGTTCCTCATCCGCCGGCATGCATTGGGAATCGCGGGGTTCCGGTCTATCCGTCGCGCCGGCGCGTCTTGGGGGGACGCCCTCTTGCACACCGAGGGCATCGGATCGGCGCACGGGCGGGGCGATCGCCGGCGCACTCGGGTTTCGAAGGGCGATTGGGATTGTTCCCGGACCGGTCCTCGTTTCCGTCACCGACGGGCGACGCCCGCCGGAAAAGGCGAACACCGGTCCAAAGGAAACAAAAAAGACTCCATCCCATGGAGTCTCGGGTGATTGACAAAGGGTTGGGAGAGACCGATTTTTCCGCCGAGCGGCCTCTGCCGCATGGAGCCGAGGCGGGAAGCCGCGTCCCCGACCTTTTTGGAAAGCGCCTGGCAACCCTCCCATTCGATGCAGGTGGGCGTACCGCTTCGCTTCACCCGCATGGCAGTGACACTCGGCGGCACGCCTCCTTCTTACAGCATCATTTTTTTTGTTTAGCACGGAGTTTGTCAGCGGCTCGACTCCATCCCAGGGAGTCTGAGACCGAATAGGGCCTGGCGTTGGTCACGGGTCGGAAGTCGAGTGTGAAAAACTCCCCTCCGACGCATCGGTTCCGCTCAAGCTCCACCGCCGGCCGGCGGATCTTCCGCCCGCCTTCGGGCGTAACGGGCCAGCACCGGGTGATGCCGCTTCAGCTCCGACAGCAGCTCTTCAAAGGCGGTCCGGATATCCCACTGGGCCTCCGGTGAAGTGCGCAGGTTGATCAAATGGTACAGTTCCCACAGGGTGACCGTCGCTGTCACCTGCCGGTGATGGGCGTTGGTCACGCAGTAGGGCGCCGCCGCCGGACATACCTCCCGGATTTTCCGGTAGGTCTCCGTCGCCTGTTCCACCAGCCTGCTGAAGGGGTCGGCCAGGCCGGCGTCCCGGATACGGGGAGGAATCGTGTAGCCCAGCTCGGTTGTCGGGAGCCCCCAGGTGAAGTGGGTGCGGCGGTTGTGGCGAAGGAGCTGGTGCCAGTTGGCTTCGGAGATTTTCAGTTCCAGCCGGTAGACCAGGTGCTGGAAGGAATCCAGAGGGTTGTCGAAGAAGCGCAGCCTCTTCAAGGCTTCGTCGATCAATTCTTCTTTTTCCGACCGGCTGAGGGCGCGGGCCTTTTCCTCCGCCTCCTCATAGGAGAGAGTGGAGTTTTCGATCAAGAGCGAAACGGCCGCTTGCGTGAGCGCATCTTCGTAATCCGGAAGGCGGAGGAACCGGGCGGAGGGGCGGCCTGCGGGTTCCGAAAAAGCGCGGGCCGACGCTTTCGTTTCTTTCCATCGTTTTTCCAGGCTTTCGCGCGTATCCATGATATAGGGGCTGGGTTTCACATGTTTGAGAAGGGTGGGGATCACCCGGCCGATTTCCCGCTCCATCTCACGGGCAAGCTGCCGGCATTCCGGGTACCGGCTGGACAGGAGGCGGATCAGGGTGTCCCTCAGGGCGCGGCCGTTGCCGGTCATCCCCAGATTGGTCAGGGTGGCCAACGTCAGGACATAGCGGGCGTCCTCGAAGGCCGTTTTTTCCACCCGGATGCGGAAGCGCTTTTCCGATTCCCCGTCATGACGGGGCAGGCGGTCCGCCAGATGGCCGATCAGGCCGGAAAGCAGCCGTTCGTAGGTGTCGTAGGCCTTTTCCTGCAGGTCCGCATACAGGCTTTGGGCTTCCGGATGATCCTGAAGCTCCGGCGGCAGGTACCAGTCGCCGCGGCGGGGCCGCTGGTATCGCTGGCTGTATTCGGTGAAGCTGTTGAAGGAATTGGCCAGCTCCAGTTCGGCGGATGCGAGCCGGCTGATCCGCTCGATGCCGATGTGGGCCACCGCGTGCTCCGCCACGCTGCTGTGCCCGTATCCCACCACCCATTTCTCGTGAAAGCGGGCCGCCTTCTCCGAATAGAAGGATGTGATCCCCCCGGCGGCGTCGCTGACGGCCAGCTCGTCGTCTTCGAGCAGTTTTTTCAGGTTGTCCCGGAAGCTGAGGGGACTTCGGCTGACATAGGCAAAAATGACGGCGATCACTTCTTCGGGAAGGTTGTATATGGTGTAAACATTGCGATCCAGGTTGGACACGTATCGGGTCAGGTCGATCTGGCCTTTCACCCGGGCCACCTCCCTCGTTGTGCTTCTCTCATTCTACCAAGTTGCGGGACAACCGGAAAGCGTGGTACCGATTTCGCAAAGGAGTATAAATCCATTCATTTCCGAAGGATTTCCGTCTGGTTATATCGAATTGACTGAGAGGGCGTGCCTTTCAGACAGACGGAAACGGGAGAAGAGCCCTTGTTTTCAGATTTTGCACTTATGGGTGTTTTTGCATCGCATTTCATCGACCGAGGTGTTCTCATGCCGGAAGAAGCATTGCTGGAGATTTCGCAGTTGAAATTGCACTTTTTCACGGACAAGGGAGTGGTCAAGGCCGTCGACGGCGTGGACCTCACCGTCAAGGAAGGTGAGGTGGTCGGTCTCGTCGGGGAGTCGGGATGCGGAAAGAGCGTCACCTCCCTGGCGGTGATGGGATTGGTGGAAGCGCCGGGGAGGATCGTCGGCGGATCGATCCGCTTCGGAGGAAGGGACCTGACCAAGTTGTCCCATAGGGAAATGCGGCAGATTCGGGGCAATGAGATCGCCATGATCTTTCAGGAACCGATGACCTCCCTCAATCCGGTCTTCACCATCGGCAATCAGATGGTGGAAGCGGTCCGCCTCCACCAGGACGTGTCCAAGCGGCAAGCCCGGGAGATGGCCCTGGAGATGTTGAAGAAGGTGGGCATCTCCCGGGAGGGGATCCTGGACGAGTATCCCCATCAGCTGTCCGGGGGCATGCGGCAACGGGTCATGATCGCCATGGCCATGGTTTGCCGTCCGCGCCTGTTGATCGCCGATGAACCGACCACGGCTCTGGACGTGACCATCCAGGCGCAGATTCTCGACCTGATGCACAGCCTCAACCGGGAATTCGGCACGGCCATCCTGCTCATCACCCACGACATGGGCGTTGTCGCCGAGATGTGCGACCGGGTGGTGGTGATGTACGCCGGTCAGGTGGTGGAGGAAGCCGATGTCCGGCGCATGTTTCGCGCCACGCAGCATCCCTACACCTCGGGGTTGCTTCGGTCGATCCCCAAGCTGGATGAACGGCGGGAGCGGCTTTACTCCATTCCGGGCAATGTGCCGAGCCCCCGCAGGATGCCGACGGGCTGCCGGTTTGCTCCCCGCTGCGACCGGGTGATGGAGATCTGCCGCGAAGCGGAGCCGGAATTGTTCACCGTCGAACCGGGCCACCTCAGCCGGTGCTGGCTCCATACCCGGGGGGAGGAGGTGACCGGAGATGGAGGCACCCAAGACCCTGCTCACCGTCCGTAATCTGAAAAAATATTTTCCGATCAAGAGCGGCGTGTTCATGCGGACGACCGGATACGTCCGGGCGGTGGACGATGTTTCCTTCTCCGTCCGGGAGGGGGAGACCCTCGGCCTGGTGGGCGAAAGCGGTTGCGGGAAGTCGACGACGGGCCGGACGGTGCTTCGCCTGATCGAGCCGACGGAGGGCGAGGTGGAGTTTGACGGCATCTCCCTGACGAAGCTGTCCTTCGAGGAGATGCGGAAGCTCCGGCGGGACATGCAGATGGTGTTCCAGGACCCCTTCGCCTCCCTCAACCCGAGGATGACCGTGGGCGACATTTTGGAGGAACCCCTGATCGTTCACGGCATCGGGACGGCCAAGGAGCGGAAGGAACAGGTGCGCGAGCTGCTCCGGCTGGTCGGTTTGGACGAAGATCACGCAGGGCGGTATCCGCACCAGTTCAGCGGCGGTCAGCGGCAGCGGATCGGCATCGCCCGGGCGGTGGCCCTGAGGCCCAAGCTGATCGTGGCCGACGAGCCCGTTTCCGCTCTGGACGTCTCCATCCAGTCCCAGGTGCTCAACCTGCTGGAGGATCTGCAGGAGCAATTCAGACTCACCTATCTGTTCATCGCCCACGATTTGAGCGTCGTCCGCCACATCAGCGACCGGGTCGGGGTGATGTACCTGGGGCGGTTGGTGGAGTTGGCCGACCGGGATGAACTGTATGACCATCCCCTTCACCCCTACACCCAGGCCCTCCTCTCCGCCGTGCCCGTACCGGATCCCGATGCGAAGCGGGAGCGGATCATCCTCCAGGGGGACGTGCCGAGTCCGGCCGACCCGCCCAAGGGGTGTGCCTTCCATCCCCGCTGTCCCCACGTGATGGACATCTGCCGGGAGGAGCGTCCCGAGTTCCGCGACCGGGGTGGCGGCCATTTCGTGGCCTGCCATCTGGTTGACCGGTGAGCGGGGACAGCGCAACGGACGGGAAGGAGGTGTCCGCCGGGGTAAGAGATGCGTTCCGAGAGAGAAAACCGAGGAAAAAGACACAAATCCAAGGGGGTTGACGAACAGATGAAAATCGGGAAATCATGGCTACTCGCCTTGTCTTTTCTTCTCGCCCTTTCCGCCGTGCTCGCGGGCTGCGGCTCGTCGGGGGACAGCGGCGGATCCCAGGGGGAAAAGACCCTGATTTACGGCCGCGGCGCCGATTCCAAGTCGCTGGATCCCATCCAGGTGACCGACGGGGAATCCCTGAAGGTGACCAAGAACATCTACGACACGCTGGTGGAATACGCCGATGACAACACCGAGGTGGTTCCCGGACTGGCGGAGCGGTGGGAGTCCTCCAAGGACGGGAAAACCTGGACCTTCTATCTGCGCAAGGGCGTGAAGTTCCACGACGGAACGGATTTCAACGCCGAAGCGGTCGTCTACAACTTCGAACGGTGGATGGATAAGGATCATCCCGAGCACAAGGGAGGCGAGTTCCCCTACTACGGCTACATGTTCGGCGGCTACAAGGGGGACAAGGGCCATGTGATCAAGAGCGTCACCGCCGTGGACGAGTACACGGTGAAATTTGAGCTCAACTATCCGCAGGCCCCGTTCCTGAACAACCTGGCCATGTCGCCCTTCGGGATCGCTTCGCCGACGGCGGTCAAAAAGGATCCGGAGGGATTCGGCCAGAAGCCGGTGGGCACCGGTCCCTTCAAGCTGGAGAGCTGGAAGAAGAACGACACCATCACCCTGGTCAAAAACGAGGATTACTGGCAGGAAGGGCTGCCCAAGCTGGATAAGCTGATCTATCGTTCGATTCCGGACAATGCGGCCCGTTTCAGCGCCCTCCAGGCGGGGGACATCGACATCATGGACGGACTGAATCCCAGCGATGTGAAGCTGGTGAAGCAGAACCAAAACCTTCAGCTGTTTGAGCGTCCGGGGATGAACGTGGCCTACCTGGCCTTCAACACCGAGAAGAAACCCTTCGACAACCCCAAGGTTCGGCAAGCCCTGAACCACGCGGTCAACAAAGAGGGGATCATCAAAAGCTTCTACGCCGACATGGCCAAACCGGCCAAAAACCCGATGCCCGATGTGCTTTGGGGATACAACGACAAAATCAAGGATTACGAATTTGACTTGGACAAAGCGAAAAAGCTCCTGAAGGAAGCGGGTTACGCCGACGGCTTCAAGGTCGATTTCTGGGCGCCGACGGATCCCCGCCCCTACATGCCCAACGGCAAGAAGATCGCCGAGTTCATCCAGGCGGACCTGGCCAAGATCGGGGTGAAGGCGGAGATCGTCTCCTACGATTGGCAAACCTATCTGGACCGCACCGGCAAGGGTGAACATTCCATGGCCCTGCTGGGGTGGATCGGGGACAACGGCGACCCGGACAACTTCCTGTACGTGCTGCTGGACAAGGACAACGCCAAGGGCCCGGATGCAGGAAACATCGCCTTCTACAAAAACGACAAGCTGCACGATATCCTGATCAAAGCCCAGCAGGTTTCCGATCAGGAGGAACGGACGAAGCTCTACGGACAGGCGCAGGAAATCATCAAAAAGGACGCACCCTGGGTTCCGTTGGTTCACGTGACCGAGCCGATGGTTGCCTGGTCTCACGTCAAGGGATACATTCCTCACCCCACGGGATCGGACAAGATGCTGAAGGTGGATATCGAGAAGTGATTTGAGATCCGGGGAAGCGTCTCTAGGCGAGATGCTTCCCCCCTTTTTTCCGGATGCTGCAGGAAAGGTGGGTGAGAAGACGTGCTTGCATATACCCTTCGCCGTTTATTGATGCTGATTCCCGTCCTCATCGGCATGTCCATCATCACGTTTTCCATTGTCCACGCCATACCCGGGGATCCGGCGCGGGCGATTCTCGGGGACAAGGCCACGCCGGAGCAGGTGGAGCAGATCCGGGTGAGCCTGGGCCTGGACCGGCCCTGGTACATTCAATACTTCTACTATCTGGGGGATTTGCTCCGGGGGGATTTGGGGACCTCCTTCATCACCCGGGCCCCCATCGCCGAGGAGATCGTTCCCTTTTTGGCCGCCACGATGGAGCTGGCCGCAGTCAGCTTGCTGATCGCCATCTTTTTCGGCGTCAACCTGGGGATCATCTCGGCTTGGCGGCAGAATTCCTGGTTTGATTACACGGCCATGCTGATCGCCCTGATCGGCATTTCCATGCCCGTCTTCTGGTTGGGCTTGATGGAACAGTGGGTCTTTGCCCAACAACTGGGCTGGCTTCCCTCCACCGGCCGGTTGGATCCGCGCATGTCGCTGGAGCCCATCACCCAGTTCTACGCGTTGGATGCGATTCTTCAGGGCAACTGGGATGCCCTCGGCGATGTGATCAGCCACTTGGTCCTGCCGGCGGCGGCCCTGGCGACCATTCCGATGGCCATCATCGCCCGGATCACCCGTTCCAGCATGCTGGAGGTGATGCGGTCGGATTACATCCGGACCGCCCGGGCCAAGGGGGCGAGCGAATTTTGGGTCGTGTACAAGCACGCCCTGAAAAACGCGCTGATTCCGGTGATCACGGTCATCGGATTGCAGGCGGGAATGCTGTTGGGCGGAGCGGTGTTGACGGAGACCATCTTCGGGTGGCCGGGGGTGGGCCGTTACCTGTATGACGCCATCAACGCCCGGGATTATCCCGTCATTCAGTCGGGGATTCTGGTCGTCGCCACCATCTTCGTCCTGATCAACCTGATCGTCGATCTCCTGTACGCCTATCTGAATCCGCGGATCCAGTACGGAAAGGAGTGAATCCCATGGCCATGAACCAACCGATCCCCCAGTCATCCGAGCCCCTGATGCCGCAGAGTTCAAACCTGGAGGAATCGCGGCTCCGGGATGTATTGCGGTCCCTTCTCCGTCACCGGTCCGCGCTGATCGGCGGTGTGATCGTCCTGTTCTTCCTGATGATCGCGCTCCTCGCCGATTTTATCGCTCCTTACGATTTCGCGGAACGGAGCGAGGATCTGCTCCAGCCCCCCTCCGCCGAGCACTGGTTCGGCACCGATGAGACGGGGCGCGACATCTTCAGCCGCGTCCTGTACGGGGCCCGGATCTCCCTCCGGGTCGGCTTCTTCGCCATCGCCGGGTCGATCGTCATCGGCTCCTTCCTCGGCCTGATCGCCGGGTTCTACGGAGGGTGGAGGGATGTGGTCATCTCCCGCCTCTTCGACATCCTGCTGGCCTTTCCCAGCATCCTTCTGGCCATCGCCATCGTCGCCATGCTGGGACCGGGGCTCAACAACGCCCTGCTCGCCATCGCCATCATCAACATTCCCACCTTCGGAAGGCTGATGCGTTCCCAGGTCCTCAGCGTGAAGCAGGAGGATTTCGTCCTGGCGGCGCGGGCGATGGGGATGACCAACCGACGCATTCTTTTCCGCCACATTCTGCCCAACTCCTGGACGCCGATCATGGTCCAGGGAACCCTCGGTTTCGCCACGGCGGTGATCGAAGCGGCGGCCCTCGGTTTCCTGGGGCTGGGTGCCCAGCCGCCCCAGCCGGAATGGGGAACGATGCTGGCCGACGCCCGGGGGTTCATTCAACTGGCTCCCTGGACGATGGTCTTTCCGGGGCTGGCCATCATGCTGACCGTCCTCGGCTTCAACCTGCTGGGCGACGGGATGCGCGACGTGTTGGACCCGAGGATGAAACGCTGACCGGTAGAGGTTTTCGTCGGCAGGCCGATCGGAGCGAGGAAAACCGCATTTCCCTCCTCTTACGGCGGGCGTCGAAAAAGGACAAAAGCCCGGGCTTCAAGGGAAAGCCCGGGCTTTTTCTCTGATTTGCCTTTCCATCAGTGCTCGTTTTTTCGCCAGCCGCTGATCGATTGCCCGCACCAGAAGAAAGGTGACAAGGCAGAGAAGGATGCCGGCGATGCCGGTCAGAAACATGAAAAGAGCCGATTCCCCCGGATCCATGGGCCTGACGCCCAGCACTCCGGCGAGTAAATGGCTGAGGAGCCACAAGCCCCACCACCCTTTGAGCAAAGGGGAGCCCGTCCGGCTCTTCCCTTCCTCGATCCGGGAAGGATCCGCGTCGGGGGCGCTTTCCTTCCACATTTCCTCCATCACTTGGTAAGGTCGAAACAAATTCATGATCGGTACGAAATACCAGCCGACAGCCCAGCCGGGAGAGAAGCGGAGGTTCCGGTCGGAAAGGGCGCTCAATTTACGGTAAGACCGATAAGTCCACAGGAGAAAGAAGATGGCGGTAATGAAAAAGGAACACATCTGGGCCAGAACCACGAACCGTTGAACATCCCGGGCGGGATGCGGCAGATGCCAGTAGAGTTCGGGCATCTCGGAGTACAGGCGATAGGTCGACAGATGGGCGTAAAGACCCGCAAACAACAGGACGGCATGGATGATGAGCAAAAGCTTGACGGCCCCGGCCGTTCTTCGGGTGGAGAGCTCCACGCTTTTTCCCATCCTTTCCGAGACGATTGATCAAAAGGATAAGGCCCGGCTCCATTCAGAAACCGGGCCTTGAGGCTGCCGACGAATCTCAAAACCTCGACAGTCGGAGGGAGCGATTTCGAGCGACCCCTGCCGCATGGAGCCGAGACGGAAAATCGCTCCCTCCTGACATTTTGTTTACAGACTTGCCCGGTTTCCTCACCGAAAACTTATCACCCGAAATACTCTTTCCAACGCCGGTCCACCAGGGCCTTCACCTCGGGGTCGGGTTCCAGCTCCGCCGGATAACCCGGCTTCATCCGGGCGTCGACCAGGATGGGCAATCGGTAGCGGAGGTGGTGACGGACCGGTTCGCTCCGGGCGTAGATGTCGTGGGCGGGATCGAAGCGGGTGAAGACCGTCCACAAAAAGGGCGTCTGTCCCGCCGCCACCCCGATGTCGTCCACCAGGAAGACGAAGGGCCAACCGGCGAGATCCTCCCCGTGCTTTTCGACGAGCCGGGCGGGCAACTCGGGATCCTGCTCGAAGGCTTCCCCTTCCAGGACCAGCGCTCCGCGGCAGTAGGGGGCGATTTTCCGGATGCCGGGCAGGTCGGGTCCCTGGTAGGTGTCGGGCAGACGGCGAACCGGATCCCCGGTGCCGATCAGGACCGCCTTGCTCCCGTGATTGAGACGGCGGCCGGTGTAATCCAGGGTGTCCATGGACGTGTTGGCGAAGACAAACAGGTCCGTCTCCGGGTTGAACCGCTCCAACACCTGCTCGAACAGCCCTTTGAAGTCACTCAGATCGGCGGGCCGGTCCGTCAGGATCAGAAACTTGGTCAGGGTGAGTTGTCCTTCGCCGAGGATGCGGAAGGCATTGGCCAGGGCTTCCCGGCTGTAGCTCTCCCGGACCACCGCTGCGGCGAGGGGGTGGAAGCCGGTTTCCGCATAGGTCCACAGGTCCCGCACCCCCGGCATGGCCATCGGGAAGGCGGGGGAGAGGAGGCGCTGCAAGAACTCTCCCAGGTAGTAATCCTCCTGTTTCGGCTTGCCGACGACGGTGGCCGGGTAGATGGCGTCCTTCCGGTGGTGGACTTGCTTGACGTGGAAGACCGGGAAGTCGTGGGCCAGGGAGTAATAGCCGTAATGGTCGCCGAAGGGGCCTTCCTTCCGCCGCTCATGGGGAGGGACTTCGCCGGACAGGACGAATTCGGCCTCGGCGATGACGGGATATCCCCCCTCCTCCGGTCGGACGACCGGCAGTTTTTTCCCCAGGATGAGGGAGGCGAGCAACAGCTCGGGCAGAAACTCGGGCACCGGGGCGATCGCCGAAGCGATCAGGGCCGGCGGTCCCCCCAGAAACACCCGCACCGGCAGGGGACGTCCTTTCTTTTCCGCCTCGTGGTAATGGAAGCCGCCCCCCTTGTGGATCTGCCAGTGCATCCCCGTGGTTTGGTCGTCAAAGATTTGCATCCGGTACATCCCCAGGTTGTGCTGCCCCGTCTCGGGATGTTCCGTATAGACGAGGGGCAGGGTGATGAAGGGGCCCCCGTCCTCCTGCCAGGAGGTGATGACGGGCAGCCGGGACAAGCGGGGCGGGGACTGGACGCATTCCATCACGGGCGCCCGCTCGGGTCGGACGGGTTTGGTGCCGACCCGGAGCAATTCCGCGATCCAGCCGCGCTCTTTCCAGAGGAGGGACGGCTTGGGCGGAAGCAGTTCATGCAACAGGTCGACGGTTTTTCTCATCAGCTGTTCCGGACGCGGTCCGAAGGCCAAATCCACCCGGCGGGCGGTGCCGAACAGATTGGTGACGACGGGAAAATCGCTTCCCTTGACCCGGGTGAAGAGGAGGGCGGGCCCTTCCTCCGCGATCACCCGGCGGTGGATTTCCGCCAGTTCCAAATGGGGGTCGACGGGAACGTCGATTTCCGCCAGGTCCTTTTCTGCGCGCAGTTGATCGATAAAAGATCGCAAATGGGGGTGCATGGATATCTCTCCTGCTCGTCTGGTTCATTCGCCTTCCATTATAACGGTTTTTCCCCCGGCTGTCCGGCAAGTGGATGGCGCTCGCAGGACAGGGGGGATGTGGTATATTTTTTCCAGGAGGTGTTGCGGGTGAGCGTGATTCTCTATTCCAAGCCCCATTGCCTGGAGTGCAACGTGCTGAAACGCTTTCTGAAGGATTATCGGATTTCCTACGAAGTGCGGGATTGCACGGCCCACCCGGAATACTTGGACGAGGTGAAGAAGATGGGATTCCTCGGCGTTCCCGTCACCGTCGTGAACGGAACGCCCGTCCAGGGGCTTCAGCCCGACCGGATCCTGGAACTGTTGGGTCGGGAGGGGGAGGCATGAACCCGTTGGAAAAACAGGTGCCGGAGGGAGTTCTTTCATCAGGACTCCTCCGGCGATTTTTTCCTTGGACTGGAAGACGGGGAATTGTCCCTCTTGAACAGGCCATGATCGATCAATATCCTTTTTAAAAAACTTCGAAGAACCCTCATTGAACTGACCGAGGAGGAGAAGAATGAGGAGGCGGAGATTCGACGGGTCGTCAACAAGCTGAAGTCCCCGGGCGTTCCCGAACGTGGAGTTTTACCGCCTCTACGACCTCGAAAAGAAGGAGTTTTTCCACGATCGCCTCGTATACGCTTCCTTGGAGGAGGCCGCCGGGGAAATCCGAAAAAATCGTTCCGCCCACCCATCGCTCCGGGCGATCCGCTTTCAAGCGGAAATTACAAAAAAAAGGAATTGGAATGCACCTGTTCGTTTGTCGAACCGCTGTGACCCTCGAGATGATGCCATATTTTGTATTATATAATTCGGTTGAATTTTTCTGTTATTCCAGTTACACTTAGCCTGTGCGAATCTATAAGGAGGCAAATGGATAACGATTAGTATTGAGAGGAAAGGATGGAAGTGCGGTGCTTAACTATTAATCCATAAAAATCCAATTTTAACCTACAAC
This sequence comes from Planifilum fimeticola, assembly GCF_003001905.1. Classification (NCBI taxonomy): domain Bacteria; kingdom Bacillati; phylum Bacillota; class Bacilli; order Caryophanales; family Thermoactinomycetaceae; genus Planifilum; species Planifilum fimeticola. The sequence goes on along the minus strand of NZ_PVNE01000015.1, from coordinate 55,603 downwards.
ACTTTTTCTATAAACAATGCAGGAATTTCGGCGGAGATTGACGAATAGACGAAAATTAGAGAAAACATTAGATTTGCGTGAAAGGAGTGATGATAAAGGGGATTCCTTCGCATTCGAGTATGAGGTCGTCTTTTGCTGAATAAGGTATTAAAGGAGTTTATTCATTTCTTTTTTCGAGGGGGGAAACAGGATGAAACGCGAACAGTGGGGATCCAAGTACGGTTTTATTCTCGCCGCGATGGGATCGGCCATCGGGCTCGGGAACCTCGTCCGGTATCCGTCCGTGGTTTATGAAAACGGCGCCGGCGCCTTTCTGATCCCCTATTTCGTCGCACTGTTTACGGCCGGAATCCCGATCTTGTTTTTGGAATATTCTCTCGGACACAAATATCGGGGGGCAGGTCCCTGGGTTTACCAGCGGTTGTCGAAAAAGTGGGAATGGCTCGGCTGGTGGCAATCGATCGTCGCCTTTGTCATCCTGTCCTATTACATGGTGATCCTTGGCTGGGCCCTCAGCTACACCTATTATTCCTTTGGCAGCCAGTGGGGAGAGGATACGGAATCGTTCTTCTTCAATAATTACCTGGGCGTGACCGAAGGAGTTGGTGTCCTGGGAGGAATTCAGTGGAAGGTGCTGATTCCCGTAGCCATTCTGTGGGCGGTGCTCTTCTGGGTGCTGCACCGCGGGGCCAAGCGGGGGATTGAATGGGCCAGCAAATTCATGATCCCCATCCTGGTCGCCATGATCGTCCTGATCACCATCCGGGGGTTGACTCTGGAAGGGGCGGTCAAGGGGTTGGAGGCCTACTTTACACCCGATTTCGCAGCGCTGTCCAAGCCGGAAGTATGGATTAACGCCTACGGTCAGGTTTTCTTCACCCTCAGCGTCGGCTTCTGTACGATGATCACCTACGCCAGCTATCTGCCGAAGCGGAGCGATCTGGCCAACAGCGGCTTCATCGTGGCGCTCAGCAACTGCAGCTTCGAGTTTTTCGCCGCCATCGGTATTTTCAGCGCCCTCGGCTTCTTGGCCACCCAGCAGGGGGTGGAAGTGGGTGAAGTGGTGGCGGGAACCCTCGGGATGTCCTTCGTCGTATTCCCGCAGATCATCAACCAATTCCCGGGATTGAATTCCCTGTTCGGCGTCATGTTCTTCGTTTCGCTGCTGTTCGCCGGGTTCACCTCCGCCGTCTCCCTGGCGGAGCCGGGGATCGCGGCGATTCGGGAGAAGTTTGGTCTGTCCCGGAAAGCCGCCGTCAACTGGCTGTGCGGAGCCAGCGCCCTCATGAGCCTGCTCTATGTGTTCAAAGGCGGACTTTACTTCCTGGACATCGTCGACTATTTCATCAACAACTACGGAATCGTCGTCAGCGCCATCCTGATGGTGGTGTTGACCGGTTGGGTTTCCAAGCAGGTGGACAGCCTGCAGAAGCACATCAACGACGTCTCCATCGTGCGAATCGGAGGATGGTGGCCGGCGATCATCCGCTTTATCACGCCCCTTTCCTTGGCGGCGATGGTTTTGTGGAATATCTACAATGAATGGATGATGACCTACGGCGGTTATCCGCAATGGTCCGTCAACGTCTTCGGTTGGGGGCTGCTGGCCGTCGTCATCATTCTCGGCGCTTTAATCCAGCAACGCAGGTGGGCGACGGAGCCCTCCCCTCATAAGGAGGAGGTATCATCATGAACGGTGCCGCGTGGGTGATGTTCCTGTTCGGAGCGATTGTCCTGTGGGGAGGACTTGCTTACTCCCTCATGCTGTCCTTCAAGGCGGAGAACGGGAAGGATTCGGAGGAAAGCAAATCAGAGTCTTGACCGCTTCTGAGTGAAAAAGCGATCCGGGCCTTCGGGGTTCGGATCGCTTTTTTGTTTCACCGGGGGACGGCCTGGGTGGGAACCGGCAACCACCCGGTGCGGGCCTTATGCTTTTGGTTCTGCTGCTTCTTGAGCTGTTTGCGGGTCTCCCGTTCCCAGGCGCGCAGTCTGGGGTACGGATCGACGGAATAGGTGGTGCTTCCGTTGAAGGTGTAGAGGCCGAAATGGAGGTGCGGCGGAAACTTCCCGGCGGTTCCGGGAGGGCCGTACCCCGAGGAGCCCACATAGCCGAGGACGGTTCCGGGTTTCACCACGTCCCCCTGTTTGATCTCCTTGTTGAAACCGTTCAGATGGCCGTAGTAATGGTAGTTGTTGTACAGATCCCGAATGCCGATCCGCCATCCTCCGTAGCGGTTCCAGCCCATCAACTCCACATAACCGTAACAAGTGGAGAGGACCGGTGTGCCGTAATCCGCGAAGATGTCGGTGCCTTCGTGGATGCGCAGCCCTCCCCAGCCCCGTCGGTCTCCCCAGGTGCTGCGGTAAGTGTAATTGTAGTGCAGCGGAATCGGGAAGTGGTTTTCCTTCAGATCCAGCTTGCCCATGGTTTCATAGATGCGGGCCATGTGGGTGATGATGTCCACCGCCACCGGATGCCGATAATATTTCCACAGCCCGATGCGGATGTCATCCCGGGTGCGGCCGAATTCGGCGAGATATCGGGCGAAGGAGTAGAGGACGTCCATGTCGTTTTCCGGATCGGCCTTCCCGTCCCCGTCGGCGTCCCGTCCCATCCCTCCGAAGAAACGGATCGATGCGGGAACCCGGTCATCCGGATCGGGGTTGAAGGGACCCGACCATCGGTGGGGAAGGATATGGATGGCGATCAGCCCCTTTTCCTCGGGCCGGTCTTTGTTGAGCCTCCTCAGGTTTCGTTCGTATTGGTCCACCGCCGCGAGGTAAGGCCATGGAATGCCCGTGACGGCCTCCATCCCCTGATAAAGAAGGAGCCGTTCCTTTTCGGGGTTGGACGGGGCGGCCTTCGCAGGGATATGGAAGACGATAAGGACGATGCAAAGTGTGATCCAGATTGTGAGCATTTTCTTCCCCATCAGTTCCTCACCACGATTTCCGTCTTATTCCTAGGTTGGTCCGCCGCCCCTCTTTTCATATCGGTATTTTGTGGTATCGGCTCGCCTTTTTCCCGCGTCGGGAAGGGATGGGCTTAGCCCCGCCCGATTTGTGGTATTATAGACAGAGAGTTTCGTTGCAAGGGACTGCGGAAAAAATGGAGGTAAACCTGCGGGGAGGAACCATCATGAAATATGAACGGAAACCCGAGTGGCTCAAGGTCCGGTTGACCACCAATGAAAACTTTCATGAAATAAAGAGGATGATGCGGAGCAAGACATTGCACACCGTCTGTGAGGAAGCCCGTTGTCCCAACATCTATGAATGCTGGGGGGTTAACCGGACGGCCACCTTCATGATTCTGGGAGATATCTGCACCCGGGCATGCCGGTTTTGTGCCGTCAAAACGGGCTTGCCGACGGAGCTGGACTGGCAGGAGCCGGAACGGGTCGCTGAAACGGTGGAAAAGATGGGGCTGAAGCATGCGGTGGTGACTTCGGTCGCCCGGGATGATCTGAAGGACGGGGGAGCCGCCATCTTCGCCGCGACGATCCGGGCGATTCGGAAGCGCAATCCGCTGACCAGCGTGGAGGTGCTGATCCCCGACTTCCAGGGCAATTGGGATGCCCTGAAGACGGTAATGGATGAGCGGCCGGACATTTTGAATCACAATGTGGAAACCGTCCGGCGGCTGTCCGACAGGGTGCGCGCCAAGGCGAAGTATGACCGGTCCCTGGAGCTTCTCCGCCGGGCCAAGGAGATGCAGCCGGACATTCCGACCAAATCGAGCATCATGGTGGGCGTCGGCGAGGAGTGGGCCGAGATTTTGGAGACGATGGACGATCTGCGGGCCAACCGGGTGGATATTTTGACGATCGGTCAATACCTGCAGCCGACCAAGAAACATTTGCGCATCGAGCGGTACTACACCCCCGAAGAATTTGCCCGGCTGAAGGAGGAGGGGCTGAAGCGGGGCTTCTCCCACGTGGAGTCGGGTCCGCTGGTACGCAGTTCGTATCACGCCCATGAGCAGGTGAAGTCGGCACAAAGGGCCCTTTCATGATTGATGCAAATCACGCGAAATCCCCCGTCGCATCGGCGGGGGATTTCGTCATTTCGCGCTTCGGTCAATCGAGCACCGGCGGTTTACCGGGGCGTCGGATGATGCCGGGCGTTCCCACGCCGGGCGGTGTCGTGTCCCCCAGGTCGCGGAGCAGCCGTTGCAGATCATTGCGGGCGCGGCCCGTTCCCACCTCGTTCATCCGGCGAAGCAGGGCGTTTTCATTGACGACGTGCACCCGGTAATACCGCGGGGTGACGCTGAGAGCGGTTTGTCGGATCCGGCGCAGGGTCTGGTAATCCAATTTTTTCCCTTGATTCCCGTTGATTCCTACAAACACGTGGTCATCGGTGACCAGCACGGTGGCATCTTTGATCCCCCGCTGGTTGGTCACCAGATAAGCGATTTGCCGGGCCAAGTTGTTCCGGTCCACGTAGATGTTGGGCGCCCGTCCGCCGCGTTGGTTGTTGTCCTTTTGGTAACGGATGTAACCGACCGGGTTTTGGGTGCCCATTCGGATTCCGCGGGGCGCTTCCCTGTTCACGTAATCGTAGGCGCCGGGGGTCTCATCGGTTCGGTCCCTGAACAAGGTTTGGTCGGTGTCCGCCTCGGGCCGTTGACCGGCGGGAGCGCAGGCGGCCGCCAGAGAAATGAAAAAACAGGAAACCAGAGCCAAAACCCGTTGCTTCATCACCTTTGCCACCTCCTAGCCATAGCGTGCCCCGGCGGGAAGGGGGTATGCAGGGACGGAGGTGGAAAGGACCGGCGGACTCACCCAAAAAAGTCCAAGATTGATGGGTCCAATCCTCTTCGGGTGATTGTATTTTATTGCCTGGATATTGTACCATGGATGATAGAAAAAGGCAGAAACATCGAGGTTGGATACCATGAATATCATCCATATTCAGGGAAAAACATACGAGCTGTTGACCAATCACAATGACGCCTGGAACGCCGAGGCCTTCCGAAAGCGGTACAGTGACATCCTTAAAAAGTATGACTACATCGTGGGGGATTGGGGTTACGGTCAACTTCGGCTGAAGGGTTTTTTTTCCGACCGTCATCCCAAGGCCACCCGGGATAACAAAATCGGTTATCTGCAGGAGTATCTGAATGAGTATTGCAATTTCGGCTGCGCTTACTTCGTCCTGAAGCAAATTCCCTCCAAGAAGGAGGCGCAGGTCCGAAAAAAAAGCCGCAAGAGCGGCATCTGAAAACTCCTCAAAAATGATATACCCACATGGCGTGGGTTTTTTTGTCTCTAATATCGACTTTCTTCCTCCGGAAGCTCCTCATCCTTCCGGGGATCATCATGGGTGGGGTGGCTGCCCGGATCCTGACGGGGGATCCCCTCGTGAAATTCGCGGTTTTCATAGGTGAACCGCGGTGCGGCGTGCTGGGAGGCGAACCACGGGGATTCCTTGCCCAGCACATCCTCGTTGTGGGCCGCCCCGTAGGGCCCTTCCGGGAACTCCTCGGGAATCACTTCGTTTCGCAGCGACTCCACGGTGGACACGTCCGTGTAGGGGGTATTCCGCTTCGGTTTCATTTCGATCACCTCGCCGTTAACATAACCGGCGAGGGAGCATTTCATTCCCCGTCAAACCACGCTGAGAAGGAATTTTTTCAACCGTTCCGCCTCTTCCGGGCTGATGCCGTACACCTGCTCCAAATACCCCGGCTCCTCCAGGTCGTCTTGGCCGATGATGGCATAACGGTTGGATTGGAGATTGAGCACCAGGGTTTTTCCGAAAAAGCGTTCCGTGGTGATGAGGGCCAGGTCGAAACGGGAGGTATCGTCGACAAAGCTCACATAACGGGTCTGGGTGTCCTCCACCTCGTCATACAGATACATCGGTTCTGACATGGAGATTCTCCTTTTTCCGCATTTTTGTTCCGATTTCCATTATACACGATGGAGGGGAGTCTCCCATTCCCGAACATTCCTTAAAATATTCCGAAAAACCGAGCTGCCCTCGGTTTTCGCTCTTTTCGGGGGACGAATTGGCTCTCCGTCGCCGCCGCCAAACGCTGGGAGAAGGAGACGTTGCGCAATTCCGCCTTCAGTTGTTCATGCATTTTGCGGATCTCGTCGAACATGCTCTGCACGTCCTTGGCCGGAGCGTACAGGGCGTTTTTGGTGGTCATTCTGTTTTCCAATTTTTCCAAGGCTCCGTACAGATTGATCACCTGGTCTTCCATCCGCTGCATCCGGCCCGACAATTCCTCCAGCGTGTCATTGATGGCGTTTACCGTGTCCATCATGTACCTGTACGCCTTTTCGGCGCTCATAAAGGGGGCCACCTTGGTGTCCGGGTCGATGTCATCCAGGAATTCCGGGCCCTCCGCGGGCGGTTGTTCCAGTTTTCCCTCCTGGATGAGTTCCTGGCGAACCTGGCGCATCGATTTGTTCGGTTTTTGCAGGCGGGTTTGAATTTCGGCCAGCCGGCGGAACCCTTCTTCGGAGAAGATGTAATGACCGCGGTCGTTCACCTCGGGATGAATGTAATCCTCAAACACATCAATCCATTTGCGGATGGTCCGAGCGTGAACCCGCAGCCGTTCCGCGGCCTCCCGGGTGGTGATGTGCTTTTTTTCCATACCAATTACCCTCCCCGATTGGCATGCTTCATCATTACCAATTCGAGGATGAACTGATTATTCCTTCCTGAGCGACAAAGGATGTCATCAAAGAACAAACAAATCGAGACTTTGACAAGCCTTTCGATGGGACGGAGCATTCAGGTCTTGCAGAGCGAAAGAAAATCGTATACATATTGGCTTATTGATACAAATATCGGGGAGGGGACGAATTGCTGCTGGCTTTTGTTCACGGACTGGTGTTGGCGTTGGGCCTCATTTTGCCGCTGGGCGTGCAAAATGTGTTCATTTTCAACCAGGGGGCGATCCAACCCCGCCTGGTGCGCGCAATGCCCGCCGTCTTGACGGCCACATTCTGCGACGCGATGCTCATCCTGCTCGCGGTGACGGGGGTATCCCTGGTGGTGCTGACGGTGAACTGGCTCCGCTACGCCCTGCTGGGCATCGGAGTGCTCTTTCTTTTGTACATGGGCTGGGTCACCTGGCGGAGCGGGGGAGATTCCCCGGAAGAGCGGCAGACGGGGTCGGCCATTTCCCCGAGGGAACAGGTGATGTTCGCAGGTTCGGTTTCTCTGCTCAACCCGCACGCCATCATGGATACGGTGGGGGTGATCGGAGCCAGTTCCCTGCAATATGCGGGCGCCGAGAAAATGGGCTTCACTGTCGCCTGCATCCTGGTCTCCTTTTTGTGGTTTGTCTTTTTGGCCGTCGCCGGGCGGGTGTTGAAAAAAATGAAACCGGGATTCATCCCGGTGTTGAACAAGCTGTCGGCCTTCTTTATCTGGGCGAGTGCGGTTTATATGACGGTTCTGTTGTTGGGTGACGGCTTGCCGTAGGCACCCCGCCTGGCGGGACCGAAGGCGTGCCGCCGATGGGGCGGCACAGCCCTCACGAATAGGGAAACTGGGTTTGGTAGTTGGAAAATTGCTGGGCGGTTTGGTAGACGTCCTGTGCCTGGGCTTGATCGAGTTTGTACCAGCCCTTCCGGTGCATCAGGTTGAACAAATCCCGTTGACATTGATGCAGTTCGTTCAGAAGGTTCATCTGGGTCCGGTAGAGCTGTTCGGTGCTCGCCTCGTTGACGGCGATGTTGTACGCGGTGGTCAGGTATTTTTCCGTCGCCATCACATCATTGATCCGGTCCCGGTCGTTCATTTCCGGCCCCTTTACTCGGGGGAGGCCGGTCTGCTGCTGCTGCCCCCCAGAAGGTGTTCCCTGCGGATGGTAGGGAGAGGAGGGATCTTGGGACTGCCATTGCATATCGGGATCCTCCTTTGTGCAATTTTTTTCGTCAAATCCCCCGCGGGTGCGGGTTGCGGCTTACGACTGCATGTTTCCCCAGCATGAGGCGGGGTATGTCGACTGGGTTCCCGCGGGGGACTGCATGGTCGGCTGACCGGACGGATTCAGCTGATTCAGCAGGATTTGGTAATGTTGTTGATGAATCTTTCCGATCCGGTCGAGCAGTTGGCGAATTTCGGGATCCTGGCATTCCTGGGCGTAGTGATGGCATTTTTTCATGGCCAAAAGTTCCCAGGAAAGCTCATCCTTCAGATAGTGGAGATCCTTGGTGGACAGTTGCAACCGTCTCACTCCTTTCCGTGTTTCACCATCTTGTCTCATTGTTTGAAGATCTTGGAGATCCTATTCGCCTTCCGCTTTTAAAAGACGAAAAACCGGAGGAAAATTTTCCGTCCGGTTTTTCGCACGGTTTAGTTTTCATCCGGAGGTTGCGGCGCGGAAGCTCTGCGGCGGCGATATCGATTCCACAGGGGGATGCCGATCGCCGCCAGGATCAGAAGCGGGGGAAGGGCGGCGGCCAGGAAAACCAGCGCTCTCCGGAAGGCGTTCAGCAGCCAGGCGGTGGAATCGACAAAGGATTGGAGGATTTGTTGCCATAGCCCCGCGTTGGGGTTTTCCAGCACGACCGGCTGTTCCAGGTTGACGGTGACCGTCGCATAATCGATCCGGTCATCCAGATAGCGCATGCGTCCCTTGATCCGTTCGATCTCCTCCTGCACCTGGGACAAGTGATTGGTGATGTTCAGAAGATCTTCCGGCTTCTTCGCCTGTTTCATCAATTCCAGCAGCCGCTTCTCCACGGCTTGCTTGGCCCGGAGGCGGGATTTCAGATCCACGTACTCCTCGGTGACGTCGGTGCCCTGAATCTGTTTCGAAGGGATTTCCACCGCCCACTTTTCCAGGGAGGAGAGAAAGTCTTGAAAGCGCTGTTGGGGAATGCGGAACACGATGGTTCCCCGGAGGGTTCGATCGTCCCTCGATTCCGACTCATTGACGATGTAGCCGCCCAGCTTCCGGGCTTCCTTCTCTAACTGTTCCCGTGCCTGTTTAAAGCGGGAGACGCGCATTTGCACATCAGCCCGGTAAATCACCTTTTGCTCCGGCGGCACCTCCTCATCCGCCGCGGCGCGCGGTTCTTCGGCCTTTTTCAGGGCCGTCTCCGTCGAAGAGGGAGCGGAAGACTGGGAACCCATCGCTTCGTTCTTGGCATCCAGCGGTTCTACCAGGCTCTTTTGCACGGTCCGATTCTCGGGCAGCTGCGGGGATGCCTTTTCCGTTGAACACCCCGCCAGCAGGGTGATCACCAATAAGGCGAATCCGATCCTTTGCCACATCTTCACGTCGGGTTCCTCCCTTCGTCTCTGCTTTTCAGACGAAGAAAGGAGAGAAAAGTTGCAGTTCGTTCCCTTTTTATCGGAGGAATTGAAGCGCGGCGATGAGGAGGAGAAAGGCACCGCCCAGGCGATGCATCCAAGCGATGTGGGTGCTTTGCAGGCGGATCCCGATCCGGGTGCCGGTCCATAACAGGAAACTGCTCGCGCCTCCCAGCGTGATCCCGAAAAGCACCGGGTGAAAGCCGAGAAAGCCTCCGCTCAGTCCCATGGAAAGATTGTTGAGAGACTGGCTGAAGGCAAACATCCACCATTTGCGTTCAAGCAGGGCGACTTTGCGGGAGGGATCCTGCCCCGGAAGCGAAACGCGAAGGCCGACGAAACCGAGCAGGATGCCGCAGGTCCATTCGACATATTGGGAAGGAATTTTTCCCTCGAGCCAAAGACCCAGTTGGACCGCAAGGGAGGAGAAAACAGCGGTGACGGAGAACAGGGCGAAAAGCGCCTGAAAGGGAATCCGTTCTCCCTTTGACGTTTTTTCGATTCCGATACCGACGTTGTCCACATTGGCGGCGAAGGAAGCGAGAATCATGGCTGCGAGGAGAGACATCCGATCACCTTCCGTCATATAAAAATGGTGGTTGGCCGAGGGGGATTCGGCGGGTTTTCCGGAGGATCGGCGAAACTGCAAAAGCTTTGAGGTTCGCATTGGTTTTCCATCAGTGTATGTGTGCCGCCTTTCGGTCGGACGGGCAGGTGTAGGAAAAGGAAGGGAATTGTTGGAGAGCGGATAACGGTTTTTGTGCGGTTGGGGATGCGCTAAAATGTTGTTGATATGCACTGATGACGGATGGGGGGAACCGATGTGGTGTACGATGTGGATACGGATCGGATCGAGCGGCAGTTGAAGGTGCTCCGGGAATGCGTCGCCGTGCTGGAGGAGACGAAACGCCGTCGCGGAGAGCGGGAAGGGGATCCGGTGCTCTTTTTTGCCGCGTCCCGGGCGCTCCACCTGGCCGTGGAATGCATGATCGACGTGGGGACGACGATGATCGACGGCTTCATCATGAGAGATCCCGGGGGATACCTCGACATCGTGGACATTTTGGAGGATGAGCGGGTGATACCGAAGGAGGGGGCCGAACGGATCCGGGAATTGGTGCGGTTCCGGGACCGGTTGGTTCGGAAGTACGATGAATTGTCCCCCGGCGAGGTGGAGGATCACGGGGATCAATCGGAGCTTCTCTCGTCCTTTGACAAGTGGGTCCGGGACTATCTGCGTCAGGAATTGGGCACGTGAAGGTCATCGGAAGCCTTTTTTAAGATATCTGTTTAATAAATTTACTTATAGCAGGAATTCGGGTAAAATAATAGAAAGGGCAGGTGAAGAAGGTGGAGGAAATCACCTCGACTCGCAAGCAGATTTTATATTTGTTGAAGACGGAAGGTCCGATGACGGTCAGTGATCTGGCGGCCAAACTGGGCATCACCGAGATGGCCGTTCGCCGCCATCTCCAGACACTGGAGCGAGACAATCTGATCCAGTCCCGCCTGCTCAGGCAATCGATGGGCCGTCCCACGAACCAATATGATCTGACCGAACGAGCGGAAGACCTTTTCCCGAAAAATTATCATACATTCACTTTGGACATCCTGCGGGATCTGGAGAACGCGGAAGGTTCCTCGGCCATCGACAATTTGTTCCGTCGGCGGGAGAGGCGGTTGACGGAGGAGTACCGGAACCTCTTCGAGGGGGAGTCGTTGGAGGAGCGCGTCAAGACCCTGGCTGAACTGCAGGATGAAAAAGGTTACATGGTCCGGTGGGAATCGCGGGAGGACGGCACCTTTGTCCTGACCGAATTCAATTGTCCCATCTCGGAAGTGGCCTGCTGTTACAACCAGGCTTGTTCCGCCGAGATCAACTGGTTTCGCAGCGTCCTGTCCGCCGATGTGGAGCGGGTGGAGTGCAAGGCCAAAGGAGGAAGAAACTGCACCTACATCATTCGGCCGCGGGAAGCGGTGAAGAGGTAAGGACGCGCCGGAGGGGAAGATTTATTCAACGAAACTTCCATATTTTACAAAAATATGGGTTTTCTCTGGGTAGATTCATGAACCAATGGCGAGGCGCGATCAGAGCGGCACGATCGGTGTCGTTCTTTTTTGTTTTACGGCGGGCCTTCATTGGCTTTCGGCCTGTTGTGGTAAAATGTATTTATGCGTTTGTCAACATCCGGGGGAGGAGACGCGTGTGTCGGAATGGTTTAAAGAAAGCTTCGGAGAAGACTACCTGTTGGTGTATCGCCATCGGACGATGGCCGATGCGGAAGCTGAAGTCGATTCGATCGTCGAGTGGCTGAATTTGAGCCCGAGAGATCACATACTGGATTTGTGCTGCGGAACGGGACGCCACTCCATCGCCCTTGCGCGGCGGGGATACCGTGTGACCGGGTTGGATCTGTCGGAAACCCTGTTGTCCTATGCGGCAACGCTCTCGAAGGGGCTTCCCGTTCGTTTCGTCCACGGGGACATGCGCTCCCTCCCGTTCTCGAAGGAGATGTTTGATGTGGTTCTCAACCTGTTTACCTCCTTCGGGTATTTTGTGGAGGATCGGGACAATGAACGGGTTCTGGCCGAAATCCGCCGCGTGCTGAAACCCGGGGGGCGCTTTTTGATCGATTTCCTCAACCGCTCCGCGGTGATCCGGGACCTTGTGCCCGTGAGCGAGCGGGAGGAGGACGGGGTGAAGATCCGGGAAGAGCGATGGATTGAAGGGGATGTGGTTTGCAAGCGGATTTTCGTGTCCGACGTGCGGGGTTCCAGGCGGTATGAGGAACGGGTGAAGATGTATGCCCGGGATCAGATGGAGGATATGATGCGGCGGGCCGGCCTCTCCGTCCAGCAGGTGTGGGGGGATTTTGAAGGAAATCCCCACTCGGAGCACAGCCGGCGAATGATCATTGCGGGGCGCAGATCCGGATGAAGCGTTACAGGGGCTATATTCTCGATCTGGACGGCACCCTTTTCAGGGGCGACCAGGCGATCCCGGGAGCGCAATTTTTTGTCGGACAGCTGCGGAAGAAAGGCATCCCCCACCTGTATTTGACCAACAACTCTTCCCGAACCCCCGGGCAGGTGGCGGAAAAACTGCGCCGGCTGGGCTTTCCGGCGGACGCGGAGCAGGTGTTTACCTCCGCTCAGGCGGCGGCGCGCCTCTTGACCGGGAAGGGAGACCGGCCGAGAGTGTACGCCATCGGCGAGGAAGGCCTTCTTTCGGCCCTGCAGGAAGCGGGGTGCCGGTTGGTTCAGGAGAAGGCGGATGCCGTGGTGGTCGGGATCGACCGGCAATTTTGTTACGACAAGTTGAAGCGGGCCTGTCTGGAGATCCGGGCGGGCGCCCGCTTTGTCGGAACCAACGGCGATCGGGTCATCCCCTCGGAGGAGGGTCTGTTGCCGGGAAACGGCTCCCTGTGCGCCGCCGTCGCCGCTGCGTCGGGGGTGAATCCGGTGTTTACCGGCAAGCCGGAACCGCTGATTTTCCGCTACGCTCTGGAGCGGCTCGGCACTTCGCCGGAAGAGACGCTGGTGGTCGGTGACAACCTGGAGACGGATATCCGGGGAGGCAGGGATGCGGGCATGGACACGCTGTTGGTTTTCACCGGGGTGACCGACCCGGGGGACTGCCATTCCTCCGAGATCCGGCCGACCCATGCTTTGGAGGATCTCCGCGACTGGAACTTTTTCTGATTGGGGGAGTCAAAGGATGAATCATTGGGAAGACTTGACCGAAGTACCTCTGCCCTTGCCGTTTCCTCTCAAAATCATCAAAGCGTACGTCGTACGGGGATCCGGCGGGTACACCCTGATCGATGCCGGGCTCAATTGCGAGGAGGATTGGGCCTTGTGGGAACAGACCCGTAAGGAGATGGGCTGGCGTTGGGATGAGGTGGACAAGATCGTTCTCACCCACTACCATCCCGACCATTACGGGCTGGCCGGGAAACTGCAGCAGGTGACGGGGGCGCCGGTGCTGATGTCCCGGACCGATGCGGAGCAGGCCCGCTTCTTTTGGGATGAAGAGTCCGACACCCCGGAGGTTTTGGCGGAATTGTACGCCCGGCACGGCCTGTCCGAGGATTGGACTTCCCGGATTCCGGGACATTTGCGGGACTTTCGCAAATGGGTGGAGCCCCATCCCGAACCCACCTTCATCCAGGGGGGAGAGACGATCCGCCTCGGCGATCGGGAATACCAGATCCTTCACACGCCGGGGCACGCCGACGGCCATCTGAGCTTTTATGATCCGGAACGGCAGTGGCTGATCGGGGGCGATTTCCTGCTGCCCAAAATCACCCCCAATATCAGCCTGTGGCCCGGATGTGATCCCAACCCCCTGAAGTCGTATCTGACGACCCTGGAAAAAATGGAAAACCTCCCGGTGAAGCGGGTGTTCCCCGCCCACGGACCCGCCTTCGACACCTACCGGGAACGGATCGAGGCATTGAAGGAACACCACCGGGTCCGGCTGGATCGGATGAAAAGTCTCCTGGAGGGGGGACCGCTTCCGGCGGCGGAAATCTGTTTCGAGATCTTCGGCCGCAATCTGTCGATCCACAATTTGCGCTTCGCCCTCTCGGAAACCTTGGCCCATCTGGAGTATCTGCGTCATCGCGGGGAAATAACCCTGGAGGAGCGGGGAAAAACCCTGGTTTACGCCCTCAATCCGTAAGATCGTCCGGGGGTTTTCCGCTTCGGCGGTCCTGGGCCCTCTTTCGGCTGTGGGAGAGGCGGGCGGCGGCCGCGGCGGCGATGGCGCCGACCAAATCGTCCAGGAAAGTGTGGATTTGTCCGTCCTCCTTGTTGTTGAGGCGGCCCAGGATGCCCGGCTTCACCCGGTCGATATAGCCGTAGTTGGTCATCCCGATGCTGCCGTAGATATGAAGAATCGAGGTGGCCAGGATTTCGTCCACCCCGTAAAGGGATTCATCCTGAAAGATCAGATGTTGAAGGGGATCCAGCAGCTGTTTTTTCTCGGCGAGGAGGTCCAGCTGAATGCCGGTCAGGACGGCGTTCTGCACCTCCCGCTTTTGCAAGACCCGCTCCACATGATAGGTGCATTCGGCCAGGGAGAGGTCGGGATAAAATTCCCCCTGCAGCCGGTACACCAGGTCGGCGATGTCCTCCAGTCGGACTCCCCGTTTGCGGAGCCAATCCAGGGTGGTCCGGTGGATCGAATCTTCCGTTGCGACATTCTGCTCTGTTTGCACGCATTCAACCTCCTCCCGAGGGTTACAGGGATATTGTTGCCGCCGTCCGGAGGAATATGAATGGGTCCTGATCCCCGGTTATGGGGAGTCTGCGAAAATAGGAAACGGAATGCGGTGGGGGCGTGTCGCCCGGCGCTTGGGCCGTGGCCGGAAGCGGCGCCTCCCTTCGGTTGCGGTGCTTTTTTCACCAAACTTCCAAGGAGGGTGGATATGAGTGAGCAGCCGACGGCGCTGATTACGGGAAGCGCGAGGGGATTGGGGCGCATGGCGGCCACGCTCCTGGCGGAAGCGGGATGGGCCGTCGCCCTCAATTTTCGAAGAAATGAGAAAGCCGCCCGGGAATTGTGCGGCCGGTTGAGGGACGCCGGGCGGACGGCGGAAATCTTTCAGGGAGATCTCACCCGCACCGGTGAAGTGGATGCTCTGGTTCGCCGGGTGATGGAGCGCTTCGGCAGGGTGGACGCCCTGGTTCACGCCGTGGGTCCCTTCATACGGGAACGGCGGCGCTTTGCCGAATACACCCCGGAGGAGATCGACGAACTGATCGACGGCAATTTTCGAAGCGCCCTCCATGCCGTTCGCGCCGTTTTGCCGCACATGCGCCGGCAGGGGGGCGGTCGGATCCTCCTCTTCGGTTTCGGACGAGCGGGTGAAGCCCCCGCATGGCCGGACCGGGCAGTCTATGCCGCGGCGAAGACGGGGCTCGTTTCCTTCGTCAAGAGCGTGGCCGTCGAAGAGGCGCCTTTCGGCATCACCGTCAACATGGTTTGCCCGGGAGACATCGTCGGGGAGAACAAAGAAAAGCGCATCGATGAAGTGAGCGGACAGCGGGATGAGGAAACACCGCGGGGGCGTCCGGGATCCGGGGAGGATGTGGCCCGCGTGATCCGGTTTTTGTGCGAAGCGGATTCGGATTTTGTGACGGGCAACATCATCAATGTCACCGGAGGTCTGGACGTCATTCATCCGGTTTCCAAAGCGGGAAGGTAGTTCAGGGTTGCGCCCCGGAGCGCAACTTTTTTGTTCTGCTGACCGGGCATCTCACAAAAAACGGAAAGATCCTCCCCCCGGGGACATACGGTGATATAGGCAGTAGTCGAGCGGAGGGGATTGAAGATGTCCGCAGTTTGGGAAAAGGTGGCCCGTTGGACCGGTGAAGAGAGGATCGGCGAGCTGCTTATGGCCCATTACGGACTGCGCCTCGAGGGGGCCGTACCGGTGGGCGGCGTGCTGAAAATCGATACCAACCGGGGAACTTTCGCCTTGAAACGGGCGGGGGAGGGAGGCGAGTCCCACTGGCGAGGGGTGGCCGAGGTGGGGCGGCACCTGCTCGCCGCGGAAGCCGGCCGGATTCCCGTCCCAATTCGCACCCGTTCAGGAGGGTTTACCTTCGCCGGCTATGTCCAAAGCTACGTCCTGCTTCCCTGGATTCTCGGGAAACCCGTTTCCTATACCCGCCCGAAGGATTTCCGGGACACCTCCAAAGGGTTGGCCCGGCTTCACGCGGGAACGAGGGGGTTCCGTCCATCCTCGTTTCGCTTGCGCGTTTTCTGGCCCCGCACTTGGGAAAGGGCCATCGACCGGATCGGCCTCTACCGGGTAGCCGTCGATTGGAGCAGCTCCGCAGGCGAGCTGGATGCCGCCTTCCGGGATGCGGCTCCCTATGCCGAGGGCATGGCGGAGAACGCCCTTCGGTATCTCCATCGGTCGGGGGTGGATCCCCTGGCTCCGGAGATTGCGAGTAGGGGATTGGTCTGCCACGGCAACCTGCACGGGGGAAATCTGCTTCGGGATGAGAGGGGAGCGGTGCGGTTCATCGATTGGAACCGGATGGCATGGGACGCGCGGGCCCGGGACGTCGCCCAATGGCTGTTGTACGCCTACGGACGCACCGGAGACCTCGATCTGCTGGCCGTCCTCCTGACGGAGTATCAGCGTGCGGACCGCTTGATGGAGGAGGAACTCTCCCTGATTTACGCTCTTTTTCTCTATCCCCATCGCTTGATGCGCGTGTTGGATCGGATCTACGGGGAGCAATCCCTCTCCCCTGACCGGGCGGTCTTCCACCTGGCGCAGGCGGTTGCCGTGGAGGAAAAGAAGCTTTCCCTGTTGCGCCGCTTTCCCGACCTGGTCGAGGGGACCCTCGGGTGGAAGCTCCCGCGGGTGGATTGGTTGGAACGGCGGATTTGAAAGAAGTGAAGGGAATGTCCCGACAGCTACAAGGTCGGGGCGCGCCCGCCTGCCCCGCGTTGGCTCGTCCGACGGTTCAAGGGGGGAGAGGAAGGATTTGATATATAAAAAACTTTTTTGTATAAAAAGTATTGATTTTGCGCTTCGGCGGGGTTATAATGTGGCCGGGGAAAGTTTCCGAAAATTCTTCCCCTGGATTTCCTTTCATCCGGATTAAAGGAGGACTTCTCTGATGAAGGAATGGATATGCGCAGGCGACCTGGTTGAGTTGAAGGAGAAGGGCCATAAGGTGGTGGAGGGAATTCTGGTGATCCATCACGAGGGGGAAGTCGTCGCCCTGGACAACCGGTGCCCGCACATGGGCTTTCCGCTGCACATGGGCAGTTTGTGCGACGGCATTCTCACCTGCCACTGGCATCACGCCCGTTTTGACGTGAAGAGCGGAGGAACGCTGGATCCCTGGGCGGACGATGCCACCACCTATCCCGTCGAAGTGCGCGACGGTGAGGTGTGGGTGCTTCCCGTTCCCCGCCGCGAAGGTGGGGTGGAGGAATGGAAGCGGCGCCTCCGCAAGGGGTTGGAACAAAACCTCTCGCTGGTGATCGCCAAGGCCGTGGTCGGACTGGTCCACAAGGGAGTACCGGCGGAGGAGATCGCCCGCATCGGGGTGGAGTTCGGCACGACGCACCGCCGCGGCGGGTGGAGGTCGGGTCTTACGATTTTGACGGCGATGATGAACGTTCTTCCCAAGCTGGATGAAACGGGCCGGATATTGGCCCTTTACCAGGGACTGGTTCATGTGGCCCGGGAGGCGGCCGGTGCGGGTACCCGGTTTCTGCAGCGTCCCTTGCCCGTAGAGGGGAACTCCATGGAAAGGTTGGCCGGGTGGTACCGCCGCTGCCTGGAGGTCCGGGATACGGCCGGCGCGGAGCGCGTTCTCCTTACCGCGATCCGCGACGGTGCGACGGAGCGGCAATTGGCGGACATGATGATGACGGCGGTGACCGATCATTTTTACATGAATGGCGGTCACGCTCTGGACTTCCACAACAAGGCCTTTGAGATGCTCGCCCATGTGGGGGAGGGACTGCGGAACCGGGTTCTCACCTCGCTCCTTCCCCAGATGGCCGATGCCGTCCGCAGCGAGGAACTGCACAGTTGGCAGTCGCCGGTGGACCTGGTCACCCCCCTTGAGACGGTGTTTGCGGAAGGATTGACGGGTCCGCCGCCGGGGAAGGAGGAGCCGGTGGACGAAGAGGCCCTTCTGGAGCTGATTTTGAGCGACCGCCCCCTGGAGATGATCGATGCCATGGCCGCCGCGCTGAAAAAAGGGCTGTCCCCGGTTTCCCTGGCTCGTCTCGTCGCCCTTGCCGCCGCGGAGCGGATCGCCCGCTTTCATGTGCAGAACGACTTTTCCGATTGGATCACCGCGCTGCACACCTTTACCCACGCCCATGCCGTTCATGAGAGCTTGCGCCGTTCCCCCACCCCGGAGCTGACGCGGGCGGTGTTCCACGGTGCGGTCAGCGTCTATCTCGACCGGTTCCTCAATGTTCCCGCCGCCCGGCTGCCCCAGGTGGAGGAGGATGTCCGGGGAAGGCCGGGGGATCTCCGAGAGTTGCTGGATATCATGGAAAAGCAGCAACAGGTGAAGGAAGCGGCGGAATGGGTGGCTGGCTACCTGAGCCGTGGAGGGGAAAAGGGAGCATTGTTCCAAACCCTCGGCCACGCTCTTCTCCGGGAAGACGCCGAATTCCACACCTTCCAGATGTTCGAGGCGGCACTGGTGGAACACGATCGCTGGGCCGAGGTGGACAGCCCCCTGTCCCGCCGGGCCCAAGACACGCTGATCATCGCGTTGACCCGTTATCTGGCCGCCCATGCGCCCACCGCCCGGGAGATGGCCCAGACGGCCCATATCGCCCTGCGCCTGCACCGGGGCGAGAAGCTGTTCGAGGATTCGGAAGCAAGCGCATGAGGCGGCGCATTGACGCGGGAAGAGGGACAAGAGTGCCCCTACGCCAAATGGCATAAAATGGATCGGCGCTGATCCCGCCAATGGCCCCGGTCAAGGAGCCGCGACGGCCGACGCGCCTTTCGGGGACGGAAAAACGGTGCGATCCCTTCCACCGTCGCAAAAATCCCTTGTCGGATGACTGGGGATTGCGCACGCCGCTTCGCCCGCATGGCGAATTCGCTTCCGGCACAACCCCTCCATCGCGCCCAGACAAACCTGCGAAATTCGTTGTCACGATCCTTTCAGACCGCGGGGCAGAGACATGCGCTGCCGGCTTAAGAGTCAAAAACGTCCGCACAAAAAGCGGACGTTTTTTGCGTGACCGGCCCTGGGGGACGCGTCGCAGGCGGGTGGGATGTTTTCAACGGAAACTGTCATCCTTGTCGATTCCTGTGGTAGGATAGATTAAAAAGAAGAAAAATGGAGGAAGGTGAAGCGAGAAGCGGCGAAGGGATGGTCCCGGCGGAGGTCTGGCGGCGTCAGATTCGATTCTTCGGGTTCCATCTCCGCTTTACAGAAAAAGCAGGAGGATGGAGAGGATGATGTGGAACAATCCCGCAGTGAAGAAGGCGGGGATGATCCACGGGCGGGATTTTTGGGGGGAATCCGGCGGATCATCCGGTTCGTGGAAGTCATCTTCCCACCGGCCGAATTGCCTCCGGAAACCCATAATAAAGACGCGAAAAAATCCTCCCTTCCAGACGGTGACCGCTCCTGCGACGACGAGATACAAAAGACCGATCAAAAACAGCGAATCAATCCACTTCAGCCGGTCCGACAGGGAATAGGCTCCGCAGATCAGGATTCCGATCGCCAGAAGGAGCAGTGTTTTGCGGTAGTAGTTTCGACTTCCGAACATGCTTGTCCTCCTATGATTTTCCGGTTGGTCGGCTAGCAGGAGCAGGAGGCCGAGCCGCCTTCGGTCAATCCATTGACAGAGCGAACTTGCTCCACGGACGCCCTCTTTTCTATTTAACCTTTTTCCTATATAATATACAAGGTTTCATGTAGTGCCGGGGTAAGATATTCCCCTTTTTCCTTGTCTGCTTTTTCTTTAAAATTCGCAGAAGTCACTTCAAGGAGCGGCTTGTCTGTCCGGTCCAGACGACACAATGAAGGAGGTCGTTGTCTTCGTGAAGAAACGAGCTGCTGTCTCAATGGCGGTAGTGTTGGTCCTCTCCACCCTTCTTACCGCCTGCGGGGGACTCCAGTCCCAGGGGAATGTGGAAGATCAGGGAGCCCAAGGGCCCCAGGTGATTCAATTGATGACCAACAATGAGCCTGGCGATCTGGACAGCGCCACTTCGACGGATGTCATCTCGGGGACGATCTTGAACAACGTGATGGAAGGCTTGATGCGTTTGGACAAGGATGACAAGCCGCAGCCCGCCATCGCCAGCAGTTACGATGTGAGCGGGGATAAAAAGACCTACACCTTCACCCTCCGGGATGCCAAATGGAGCGACGGGGAGCCGGTAAAGGCCCAGGATTTCGAGTACGCCTGGAAGCGGGCCCTCAACCCCAAAACGAAGTCGGAGTACGCCTACATTCTCTATCCCATCAAGAACGCTGAAAAATACAACACGGGGAAGGCCAAGGCTTCCGACGTAGGGGTGCGCGCTCTGGACGACAAAACCCTCGAAGTGAAGTTGGAGGAGCCGATTCCCTATTTCCTCAGCCTCACAACCTTTTCCACCTACCTGCCGCAGCGGAAGGACATCGTGGAAAAGTTCGGCGGGGATTACGCCAAGGAACCGGACAAAATGGTGTACAACGGCCCCTTTGTCCTGACAAGCTGGGCGCACGAGCAGAGTCTCCAGTTGAAGAAAAACGACAATTATTGGGACCGGAACTCCGTATTCCTGTCGGACGTGAAGATCGACATCATCAAGGATACCTCCACGGGCTTGAACCTTTACACCTCCAACCAGAAAGACATGACCATGCTGGACAAGGCGTTTGCCGAAGCCTTCAAGAGCAGCCCCGAATTTACCACCGCTTCGGGATCGCTGGTCCAGTACGTCCAGTTCAATACGAAAAATGCCTTTTTGTCCAATACCAAGATCCGGAAGGCGATCAGCCTCGCCATCGACCGTGAGTCGATCGTGAAGCTGGTTCTGAAGGACGGTTCCCAACCGGCCGGAGGCTTCGTTCCCCCGTCCATTCTCGGTTATAACGAATCCTTCCGGAAACAGGCGCGGGATTATCAGCAATTCCAGCCGGCCGAGGCGAAACAGCTGTTCAAACTGGGGATGAAGGAGCTGGGAATCGACAGCCCGCCGACCCTGACACTGCTCAGTTACAACGACGAGCGGAAAGACGTGACCGTCGTTCTGAAGGACCAGTTGGAAAAGACCCTCGGCCTGAAAGTGAAAGTGAACCCGCAGCCCTTGAAGCAGAAGATCGATTTGGAGCAAAAGGGAGAATTCGACCTCTCCTTCTCCGGCTGGAAGGCGGATTACAACGACCCCATGACCTTCCTGGACATGTGGGTGACGGATGGCCCCTTCAACATGGGCAAGTGGAGCAGCAAGAAATTTGACGAGCTGATCAAAAAGTCCAAGAGCAATCCCGACTTCAAGGAACGGATCAACGACCTGATCGAAGCGGAGCGGATTCTCCTGGAGGAAGGGGTTGCGATCGCTCCCGTCTACTACAAGAACCAGGCTTATCTCGTCAAGCCCCATGTGAAGAATCTGGTCTTCCATTCCATCGGTCCCGAATACACCCTGAAGGAAACCTATATTGATAATAAGAAATAACGGGATTTATTTACCGCTTTACAATTTCCGGATTTCGCGCAATGATGGATGGTGGAGGAGTCCATGTCGGGCAGTCCCGCGGCACATCCGATGAAGCCGGGAAAGGTATATGTCCGAACCCGGACATATACCTTTCGCATGTTCTTTTTTGCGAAAAGGAAGTGGGAATGTGGGAAGCTATGTGGCCCGTAGATTGATCTATTTGTTGTTGACCTTATGGCTGGTGATCACGTGCACTTTTTTTCTCATGCACTTCCTTCCGGGAAGCCCCCTGTCCAACGAGGAAAAGCTTCCGCCCAACCTGAAGGGGAGAATCCTCGAGGAATACGGCTTGGACAAGCCTGTTCCCGTTCAATACGCTCTTTACCTGGGCAACCTGCTACAGGGGGATCTGGGCCTTTCCTTTTCCTATGACGGGCGAAGTGTCAGCGGGCTGATCGCCCAGGGGTTTCCCGCTTCGCTGCAGATCGGGTTGCAGGGTTTGCTTTTCGGAGGCCTGATCGGGATTTTGCTGGGAACCGTCGCCGCCCTCAAGCGGGGGACCTGGGTGGACAACACGGCGACGATCCTCGCCGTGATCGGGGTATCCGTTCCCAGTTTCGTATTGGCTGCCGTTTTTTCGTACTACATCGGTGTTCAGATGGGGATTCTTCCCCCCGGCGGCTGGGAAAGCTTTGCCCACACGATCCTGCCCTCCCTCGCCCTGTCCTTCCTGGTCATCGCCCAGGTGACCCGTTACATTCGCAGCGAATTGCTGGATGTCTTCAGCCAGGATTACATGAAGACGGCCAAGGCGAAGGGAATGGGTCGCCGCGTGATCGTTTTCCGTCATGCCCTCCGCAACGCGTTGATTCCGACCGTTACCGTGCTGGGACCGCTGACGGTCAACCTGATCACCGGTTCGCTGGTGGTGGAGCAGATTTTCGGCGTGCCGGGACTTTCCACGCTCTTTGTCAATTCCATCATGACGAACGATTACACCCTGATCATGGGCACCACCATCTTTTACGCCTTTCTGTTCATGGTCAGCGTTTTCATCGTCGACATCCTGTACGGCGTCATCGATCCCCGGATCCGGGTTGCCGGAATGAAGGAGTGAGCGCAGTTGGAACCGGCCAAGATTACATCGGATCTCTTTGAACCGTTAACGCTGACGCGAACGACACCCGGGCGTGCTACGAGGCGGAAGCGGTCGGGCTTTTGGCGGGACGCCCTCCGCCGTTTTATGAGAAACAAGGGAGCACTGATCGGATTTTTTCTTCTCCTGGTGATTGCCGTGATGACCTTCGTCGCTCCGGCGCTCAGTCCCCACGATCCCTACGAGCAGAAACTGGAAGCGCAAAATCTGCCTCCCGACGGGGTTCATTATTTCGGAACCGACCAATTCGGGCGGGATTTGTGGACCCGCACCTGGCACGGGGCCGGCATCTCCCTTAAGATCGGACTGTTGGCGGCCCTGATCGATCTGGTGGTGGGGGTTTCCTTCGGAGGCATCTCCGGCTACTTCGGCGGGAAGGTCGACCAGGTGATGCAGCGGATTCTCGAGGTGATGTACAGCATTCCCAGCTTGATCGTCCTCATCCTGTTGATGATGTGGTTTGAGTCGGGAATCGTCACCATCGCCGTCGCGATCGCCCTGACCGGATGGGTCCCGATGGCCCGGGTCGTCCGGGGGCAGGTGCTGCAGCTGAAGTCCCAGGAGTTCGTTTTGGCCGCCCGGACCCTGGGAGCCGGTCACCTTCGGATGCTCACCAAGCATCTGCTTCCCAACGCCGCCGGGGCGATCATCGTCACGATCACCTTGACGATTCCTTCGGCCATTTTTCTGGAAGCGGTGCTCAGTTTCATCGGGTTGGGGATGGCTCCTCCCGAACCCAGTCTCGGTCTGTTGCTCTACGATTCCTACCAGTTGATCCGCTTCTTCCCGCACCAAATCCTGTATCCTTGTCTGGTGTTGAGCCTGCTGATTCTCAGCTTCAACCTGCTGGGCGACGGACTTAGAGACGCCTTGGATCCCAAACTGCGGCGTTAGGAGGAGCGGCATGAAACCCATATTGGAAGTTCGAGATCTCCATGTATCCTTCGACACCCACGAGGGGGAAGTTCAGGCGGTTCGCGGCGTCAGCTTCGACCTGTATGAGGGTGAGACGCTGGCGATCGTCGGTGAATCCGGTTCCGGGAAAACCGTCACCGTTCAAAGCCTTTTGGGTCTCATCGCGCGCCCGCCGGGGCGGATCAAAGGGGGATCGATTCGCTACCGGGGGCGGGAGATCACCGATTTGCAGGAACGGGAATTGGATCAGATCCGCGGTGCTGAAATCGGTTACGTCTTTCAGGATCCCATGACCTCGCTCAATCCGACGATGACCATCGGCCGGCAGATCGGTGAGGTGCTGGTGAAGCACCGGAAGATGAGCAAAGGGAAGGCCCTTCGGCATGCTGTCAATTTGCTCCGTTCCGTGGGCATTCCGAATCCTTCCGCGCGGATCCGGCATTACCCCCATCAGCTCAGCGGGGGAATGCGCCAAAGGGTGATGATCGCCATGGCTTTGGCTGCCTCTCCCAAGGTGCTGATCGCCGATGAGCCGACCACCGCCCTCGACGTGACGATTCAGGCCCAAATTCTGGACTTGATCAAGGACCTGAAGGAGCAGATGGGCATGTCCATGATCCTGATCACCCACGATTTGGGAGTGGTGGCCGAGGTGGCCGACCGGGTGATCGTCATGTACGGGGGAAAAGTGGTCGAATCGGGTGACGTGGAGGATGTGTTCAATCGCTGCCGTCACCCGTATACCAAAGGGCTTTTGGCGTCGATGCCGCGGATGGACCGGCTGAAGGAAGAGAAACTGGAGCCCATTCCGGGAAATCCGCCGGATCTGCTCTCGCCCCCGAAGGGTTGTCCGTTCGTGGAGCGATGTCAATATGCGATGAGAATATGCAACGAATGGATGCCGGATGTGACCGTGCGATCGGAAACGCACCAGCTCTCCTGCTGGCTTGAGCATCCGATGGCACCGCCGGTGAAAGAAGCTGTAGGAGGAGGCATGTCAAGATGACGGCACCTGCGGAAAAGATTTTGGAAGTGAAAAACCTGAAGAAGTATTTCCATGCGGGCAGAAACCAGGTGGTCAAAGCGGTGGATGATGTCACCTTTGATGTATACAAAGGAGAGACCCTGGGACTGGTCGGCGAATCGGGCTGTGGAAAGTCGACGATCGGCCGGACGCTGATCCGCCTGTACGAGGCCACTTCGGGCAGCGTGATCTTTAAGAACAAAAACGTCCACCAGCTGAAGGGACAGGAATTGAGGATGTTCAACCGGGAAATGCAGATGATTTTCCAGGATCCCTACGCTTCCCTCAATCCCCGGATGACGGTGGGCGATATCATCGCCGAGGGATTGGATATTCACGGGTTGGCCAAGAGCAACAAAGAGCGCCGGGAGCGCGTGGTGGAGCTCCTCAAAACCGTCGGTCTCGGCGAAGAGCACATCGATCGGTTCCCCCACGAATTCAGCGGCGGGCAGCGGCAACGGATCGGCATCGCCCGGGCGTTGGCCGTCGACCCCGACTTCATCATCGCCGACGAACCGATTTCCGCCCTGGACGTGTCGATTCAGGCCCAGGTGGTCAACCTGATGAAACGCCTGCAGCGGGAAAAGGGGCTCACCTACCTTTTCATCGCCCACGACCTGTCGATGGTGAAATACATCAGCGACCGGGTCGGTGTGATGTATCTCGGGCAGCTGGTGGAGTTGGCCGAAAGTCAGGAGCTGTACGAACATTCCCTTCACCCGTATACCGAGGCGCTCCTGTCGGCGGTTCCCATTCCCGACCCCAACAAGGAAAAGCGCCGGGAGCGCATCATTCTGAAGGGGGATGTGCCCAGCCCGATCAATCCCCCGAGCGGCTGCCGATTCCGCACCCGTTGTCCCAAGGCGATGGATATCTGTGCGGAAGTGGTTCCCGCCTGGCAGGAAGTGCGTCCCCAGCACTGGGTGGCATGCCACCTGTACCAGGAAGAGGCAAAAACGGAGTGACGAACGCATCTTCCCCGACTCGGGGGAAGCGGCCCTTTGGATCTCCTTTTCCTCGCGGCAAACCTTTAAAATCCCGAAAAGGAAAAGATATTGAAAAGACCGCCATCCCGTGGCGGTCTTTTTCCTGAAGGGAGTCCTTCGCTATTACATCGATGCCTTCAGGCGCTTTAGAACTTGCATGTAATGATCCTTTGTCAGCCCCGGGGCGAACTCTTCCGGCAGGGCTTCCAGATCCGGTACGGGAGCGCCCTCCGGTCGGCCGACCACCACATGGAGGCGTTCCCCCGTTTCCGGGTTTTTCCCTTTCCAGATCTTGTCGATATCCCGGTAATCTTTGCTGCTCCAGGTAAAAAGCACGTTGTGCAGCCCCTGTTCCATGTATTTTCGGGCGTAGTCGAATTTGGAATTGTCCAGGCTGGGAACGGGCAGCATGCCCGGCAGGTACACCCCGGTCAGGATTTCGAGCGCCTTGGCGTACGCGAGAATGTGCGTGCCGCCGCGCACCAGGAGATAGCCGATCATCTCCCGGGCGGTGGGATGGTCGGTCATCTCGTACACCCGCATCTTTTGGGTGCGCGCTCCGATTTCCAGGAAGAAATTGTGAAGCATATCCTCGATCAGATTGCCGCTGCTGTGCACAAAGGTTCCGTTCCAGGGGTTGCCCATGGAGTCCATCGGATACGATGTTTGTGCCGTGGCGATGAAATATTGCAGGTTGTGAGCCTTCAATCCCCTGCGGAGGGGCGTGCTGTCCGGATCTCCCGGATGGGTGAGGCCCGTGGACAACAGGTTGATGGTGGTGCTGACCAGTTCCACGTGGCCGAATTCCTCGGCGGTGATGCTGGCCACCAGATCGTAAAAGGGTTTCAATTTTCTCTTGCAGCGAAAATTGAAGGATTGAAACATATAGTTGTTCAAGGTGGACATCTCGCCGAATTTCCCGCCGAGCAGGTTCTGCACCGCCGCCGCCGCATTGGCGTCTCCGTGTTCGGGAACCGGCAATTTGATGAGCAGCCGGTTGATTCGTTTAATCATTGTCTCCCTCCTTCTCGAAGAGTCTCTCCACCCCTGAAGTTCGGCCTTTTTCGACCCTTTCACCGCGCGGGACTTTGGACGACGAGGGTACGGCATGAACTTGATCCGATGGCATCCTTCAGCCGCGGGACGGAAATGAAGGAAGCGTTCTGGACCATCCGGCGGTCAACCGGGCATCGGTCCGATCACCTCCAGAGTTTTCATCTAAACGAATGATATGTCCCGAAAGACGGATTCAGAATTTGTCCGAAAGGGTCGGAAAAGGACAAAAAAACTTGGACGGAAAGATCGACGCGATTTCCCGCCCAAGTCCGGTGATGAATCTCGTGGTTTTGTGCCGTTTCGCACTTGCGGCACACCTTCAGCCACATGCAGATTGGGTCTGTTCGGCTGCGATCCATGTTTCGCACAAGAAAAAAACCGCCAACCGGCGGTTGAAGGTTAAAGGAAGGTGTTCTCCCTCCGTTTTTTTACAAAACCTGTTCCACTTCTTTGACGCCCGGAACCTCTTCCATCAGGGCTCGCTCAATTCCGGCCTTCAGCGTGATGGTGGAGCTGGGGCAGCTGCCGCAGGCACCCAGCAGACGAAGCTTGACGATCCCGTCCACGACGTCGACCAGTTCCACGTCCCCTCCGTCGCGCTGGATAAAGGGGCGCAATTTATCCAATACTTCTTGAACCTGTTCTTTCATCGCGCAGACTCCTTTCCTCAAGCGTCGGATCTTTCAAAGGGGCACCGACACAAAGCGTTTCCTTTTCGCTTCCGGCATCGAACCGGGATCCGATCCGGAGGGAAACGACGATTTTTCATCAGGGTATTCAGTATTTATCTTACCGAAATCGGGGCCCGTTGGCAATCGGAGGGGGCTGGTAAAGGGATTTCGTTTTTTCCGTTTGCAAAACATGATAAGATGGTGGGGGAGGTTGTGGATGGTGAAACGGATTGTTGACGATGTGAAGGATTTGATCGGCTGGACGCCGATGATTCGTATCAGGCGGTTTCCCTTGCCGGAGGGCGTTTCGCTGTTTGCCAAACTGGAATACTTCAACCCGGGGGGAAGCGTGAAGGACCGAATCGGGTTGGCCTTTATCCGGGAGGCGGAAAAGTCCGGCAAGCTGAAACCCGGAGGGACGATTATCGAACCGACGGCCGGCAATACGGGCATCGGTCTGGCGCTGGCCGCCGTCGGAACAGGATATCGGGTGATCTTCGTCGTTCCCGAAAAGTTCTCCGAAGAGAAGCAGGAACTGATGCGGGCCCTGGGAGCCGAGGTGATCAACACCCCGACGGAGCTGGGGATGCAGGGGGCGATCGAGGAGGCCCGCCGGCTGGAGCGGGAGATTCCGGGAAGCTACTGTCCCCAGCAGTTTCAGAATCCCGCCAATCCGGAAGCCCACTATCGGACGACGGGCCCGGAGATTTGGGAGCAGATGGAGGGACGTGTGGATGTGTTGGTGGCCGGGGCCGGATCGGGCGGCACCTTCATGGGAGTATCCCGTTATTTGAAAGAAAAGAACCCCGAAATCCGAACCGTCATCGTGGAACCGGAAGGTTCGATCCTCGGCGGCGGAAAGCCGGGGCCTCACAAGACCGAAGGGATCGGCATGGAATTTATCCCCGATTTTGTGGACACATCCTATTTTGACGGAATCTATACGGTCCCTGACGAAGAGGCCTTCCGCCTCGTCAAGGAGTTGGCCCGACGGGAGGGATTGCTGGTGGGCAGCTCGTCGGGGGCGGCCTTCTATGCGGCGCTCAGAGAGGCGTGGCAGGCGAAACCGGGGACGAGGATCGCCGTCATCTTTCCCGACAGCAGCGAGCGATATCTGAGTAAGCAAATTTACCGAGGGGGAGTGTGAAGGGTTGCGTCTGGATACCAAATGCATTCACGGGGGCGTGTTCGGCGATCCGCACACCGGGGCCGTCAGCGTTCCCATTTACCAGGTTTCCACCTATAAGCAGGAGGGGATCGGGCAGCATCGGGGATACGAGTATTCGCGCACCGGCAACCCCACCCGGGCCGCTCTGGAGCAATTGATTGCCGAACTGGAGAACGGAAAGACGGGGCTTGCTTTCGCATCCGGGATGGCCGCCATCTCCACGGTCATCTCCCTGTTCAACCGGGGAGACCATCTGATCGTGGGGGACGATGTTTACGGCGGCACCTATCGTGTACTGCGCCACGTCTTTTCCCGGATGGGGATGGAAATCACCCACGTGGATACCAGTGAGCCGGAACAGGTGCGGCGGGCGATCCGGGAAAACACCCGGGCGGTGTTGATGGAAACCCCCAGCAACCCCCTGCTCAAGGTGACCGATATCCGGGAGATCGCCGACATCTGCCGGGGACGCGATTTGCTGCTCATCGTGGACAACACATTCCTCACCCCCTATTGGCAGAATCCGCTGGATCTGGGTGCTGACATCGTTGTCCACAGCGCCACCAAGTATTTGGGGGGACACAGCGATGTCGTGGCCGGCCTGGTGGTCGTCAAGGATCCGGAGCTGGGTGAGCGGCTCCATTTTCTGCAAAATTCCATCGGCGGCGTGCTGGGTCCAAGCGATGCCTGGCTTTTGATCCGGGGCATCAAAACCCTGGGTTTGCGCATGCGCCAGCACGAGTCCAACGCCCGCCGGATCGCGGAATGGCTGAAGGATCGGTCGGATATCGAAGCCGTTTATTACCCGGGATTGCCGGATCATCCCGGGCACGTTACGGCCTCCCGGCAGGCGCGGGGATACGGGGGAATGATCTCCTTCGACGCGGGAAGCGGCGAGCGGGCTGAGCGCATTCTGAGCCGGGTCCGTTATTTCACCTTGGCGGAGAGCCTGGGAGCCGTCGAAAGTTTGATTTCCGTACCCGCGCGGATGACCCATGCGTCGATTCCGGAAAAGCGCCGGGCGGAACTGGGAATTACCGACGGTCTGATTCGCCTTTCCGTCGGTGTGGAGGATATCGACGATCTGCTGGAGGACCTGGAGCGGGCGTTGGCCGACTGAGGCGCGCCTGTCGCGGCGAGCGGTCCGGTCTGAAGCGCGAAAGGAGGGAACGGGTTGAAGCGGGAAGAGCCGATTGAAGTGACCGTATACGGTGCAGAGACGATCTGCGCCGGTTGCCACAACCTCCCCTCCTCGCGGGAGACGGCTTCTTGGCTGGAAGCGGCGCTGGGCAGAAACTACGGCGATCAGGTCCGCGTGCGCTATGTGGACATCCACCGCCCGGAGGGCGATCAGGATGCGCGCTTTTCGCGCCGGGTGATCGAGGAGGAACTTTGGTACCCGGTGGTGGTGATCGACGGCGAGGTGGTGGGGGAAGGGAACCCGAGCCTCAAAGCCATCCGAAAGAAATTGGAACAGATGGGGGCGGAGAAGGTGGAAACCTCGCCGGGTCCGTCCGCGTGATCCGGTTTCCCGGCGAGAGGCGGGGATGATCCGCCCTTTCGGTGCGGGCGCTTTCCTCCGGAACTGCTAACGGGGCATGATCCTTCCCTCTTTCATCCGTCAGTGAAAGCAAGTCTTTCAAAGACTTGCTGAACACCGCTGACAAACCTCGAAGCACGGAAGTCGGAAGCGATTTTCGCCTCGACTCCATGCAGTGGCAAAGTCGCTCGGCGGAAAATCGCTTCCTCCTTTGTCAGCGATCTGAGCAAGTCTTCCAGAGACTTGCTTTTGTTTTTTCTTCAACGATTCCAGTGTTCCATCGGGTTTGACAGGAAGGGATATATCAAAGAATATGGATAGGGGCGCTGTTTTCGCTCCGCTTCCCCTGCGTGGAAGCGATTTGCTCTCATCTTCATTTTGATTTTCCGCGCTCTCTCAGAGGATGCACCGATGGATGGAGTGGACCTTATGCGGCCGATCATCGAGTTTTGCGTGAACAACCTCACACCGGATGTGGAGAAAATAAAAGAGGAGTTGGAAAAGGATCCGGAATTGGATGTGGTGGAGTACGGGTGTCTCGGCCATTGCATGACCTGCGCCGAAGGGCCATACGCCTTGGTCAACGGGGATGTGGTAACGGGGGAGACGGCGGAAGAACTGCTGGAAAACATCCGCAAGGCGATCGAGGAGATGGAGGAGTTCGGCTTTTGATGTTTCCTGCACCGGCCGGCGGCCGTACGCGCCGACAAAAGTCCGGAAAGGGGCTCCTCGCGGAGCCGGGGCGGATATTTCTGTTTCGGCATCTTGCATCCCTTTCGCCCCTGCCGGGCTTTTTTTGTATAAAGGGATTAGGGGGGAAGACAACCTGTTTAAATTTACTATTTAAAATATTTGGTTAAAGGGGGGCCGGATGAGAAGGAGGATACGCCTGCAGACCCGTCTGATCCTCTGGGTGACGGCGCTCTTGACTTCAGTGGTGGGAATGATGGGTTTTTTGTTTTACGGGATTTTGGTGAGCGCCGTCGAGGAGCAGATCGGAAAGCGGGCGCTCAGCTTGGCGAAAACCGTCGCGGCGGATCCCGAACTGAGGGAGGCTTTCTCCCGGGAGGAACCCTGGCGACAGATCCAGCCCATCGCCGAACGGGCGCGCATCAACTCCGGAGCGGAGTTTGTGGTGGTGGGAAATGAGCACGGGGTGCGGTACTCTCACCCGATTCCGGAACGGATCGGGAAGGAGATGGTGGGCGGGGACAACGGTCCGGTCCTCCTTCAGGGAAAGTCCTTCATTTCCCGGGCGGTGGGCAGCCTCGGGCCGTCGCTAAGGGGAAAAACCCCTGTCTTCGATGACGAGGGGCGCGTGATCGGGATCGTTTCGGTGAGAGGATCACCTGGGGCTATCTGATGCGGATGTTGATGTTTCTTGTTCCGGCGCTGGGATTGGGGGTGGCGGGAGCGGTCCTGCTCGCCCGGAAGATCAAGCGGGACACCCTCGGCCTGGAACCGGATGAAATCTCCTCATTGTACAAGGAGAGGAATGCGGTGCTCCAGGCCGTCCGGGAGGGGATCATCGTGATGGACCGGGAAGAGAGAGTGCGTTTGATCAACCAGGCGGCTTGCGACATGTTGTCTCTGCCGTCGGAAGAACCGGTGCGGGGACGTCCCATCCGGGAGATTCTTCCCCAAACCCGGATGCCCGAGGTGCTCCGCACCGGGGAGACGCACCTCAACCGGGTGATGACCGTCCGGGGGAAGGAGCTGCTCGTCAACCGCTATCCGATTCGGGAAAAAAGCGGGAAGGTGACGGGAGTGGTGGCCAGCTTCCGCCTCCGATCGGAAATGGATGAGCTGAACCGACAATTGTCCCAGGTTTCCCGCTATGCGGAGGCGCTCCGGGCACAAACCCACGAGTTTAAGAACATCCTGTACACGCTGTCGGGCCTGATCCAGCTCGGATCCCACCGGGAGGCCCTGGATTTGATCCATCGGGAGACGGAGGAGGGACAGGACCTGATCCGGCTGGTGGTCAAACGGATACCCGATCCGTGGTTGGGAGGAATTCTCCTCGGGTTTTACAGCCGGGCCCGGGAGCTGAAGGTGGACCTTGTCATCGATCCCGACAGCCGGCTGGAGCGGCTCCCGGATCACCTGCCGCGACAGTACCTGGTCAGCATCCTGGGCAATCTGATCACCAACGCCTTTGAAGCGGTGGAGAACAATCCGGAGGGGCGAAGAAAAGTGAAGATTTACCTGGGTGATACCGGGGGAGAGGTCCTGTTGGAGGTGGAGGATTCGGGTCCGGGGGTGCCGGCCGATCTGATTCCCAGCATCTTTGAAAAGGGATTTTCGACGAAACAGGGGGCCAACCGGGGATTCGGTCTGGCGAAGGTGAAGGAGGTGGCGGAGGAGATGGGAGGATATCTCGCCATCGAGAGGGGCGAGTTGGGCGGCGCCCTCTTCTCCGTCACCCTGCCCAAAAGCTTGAAGGAACGGGAAGGGGAGGGAAATCGGCATGACGGACAGGGCGATCGAAGTGCTGATTGTGGAGGATGATCCCCGCATCGCCGAAATCAACCGGCGGTTCACGGAGAAGGCGGAAGGGTTTTCCGTGGTCGGTATCGCCCGGACGGGGGAGGAGGCCGTCGCCTGGCTGGAGGTGATGGAACCCCGTTTGGTGCTTTTGGACATCTACCTCCCCGACATGCGGGGAACGGAACTGGTCCGTCGCATCCGGGGAGAGGGAAGGGATACGGACATCATCATGATCACGGCCGCCGGGGAGACGGAAATTGTCCAGGAGGCGATCCGGGGCGGGGTGATCGATTTCATCGTCAAGCCGATCCAGATGGAACGCTTTCTGCAGACGCTGGAAAGCTACCGGAGACGGATGGAAAGGCTGAAAACCTCCGGAACCATGACTCAACAGGAGATCGACCGGTTGTGGAACCGGGGAATGCGAAGCATCTCTCCCCGGCCGGCGGCGATCCGGGAGGTCCCCAAGGGAATCGATCCCCTCACCCTGGAAAAGGTGAAATCGGTCCTCCGCGCATCCCCTCCGCCGGGGATGACGGCGGAAGAGACGGGCAAGGCGATCGGAGCCAGCCGCTCCACCGCCCGCCGCTACCTGGAATATCTGGTTTCCGTCGATGAGGCCTTTGCCGACGTGTCCTACGGGTCGGTGGGGAGGCCGGAGCGGCGGTATGTCCTGAAGTCCGACGGAAAAAGCTCCCCCGAATGATTCCGGGCCCGGCCCGTTTTTTGAACAAAATGAACAAAATCATAAAAATGAAACTTATCCCTTTTATGGCCAAAAGGGTGAATGGAAGCCCAGAGGAGGTTATGCTGGAGGCGGAACCGGATTTCCCTTTTGGGAAGCGTTTTCATCAAGGAGGGATGAAAGTGAAAAGAAAAATCTTCGCCCCGGCTCTGCTGTCGGGAATCCTCGCCCTGGTCCTCACCGCCTGCGGCGCGGGTGGAAATCCCTTCGCCGAGGAAAGCGGAGGATCCGGATATCCGGAGAAGCCGATCACGGTGGTGGCACCCTCCGGAGCCGGAGGAGGCTGGGATCTGACCGCCCGTTCCCTGGCCAAGGTGTTGACCGAAACCAAGCTGGTGGAGCAACCGATCACCGTGGAAAACAAGCCCGGGGGCGGCGGGGCGGTCTTTCTGGCGGAATACGCGACCGCGGACAAAAACAATCCCTACAAGCTGTTTGTCAACTCCCCTCCCCTCTTGATCAACAATCTGAAGAAGGAAGGCCACAGCCCCTACGGTTTCAGGGATACGACGCCCCTAGCCCAGTTGACCCGGGACTACGGAGCCATTGTGGTGCAAAAAAGATCCAAATACCGGGACATTCAGTCCCTCGTCGACGATTTGAAGGAAGATCCGAAGCGTGTCACGCTGGCGGGCGGTTCCGCTCCCGGCTCCATGGACCACCTGATCGCCGTCCTGCCCGCTTACAAATCAGGGATCGATCCGAAAAAACTGAAATACGTCTCCTATGACGGAGGCGGGGAAGCCATCGCGGCGTTGCTGGGAGGGAACGCCGACGCCATCGCCACCGATGCCTCCGCTGTCGGAGAATATGTGAAGGCGGGCAAAGTGCGGGTGCTGGCCGTCACTTCCCCAAAGCGGATGGGAGGCATTTTGAAAGATGTTCCCACGCTGAAGGAAGTGGGAATCGACGCGGAATTCACGATCTGGCGCGGCGTTTTCGGTCCCAAGCAAATGCCCGACGAGGCGAAACGGTATTGGGATGAAAAGCTGAAGGCGCTTCAGGAGTCGGAAGAGTGGCAAAAGGAGCTGAAGAAGAACCATTGGGAAAGCGAATACCGGGACAGCCGGGCCTTTGCCTCCTTCCTGGAAGAGCAGGAAAAGCAGATCCGGGAACTCTTGAAATCGATGGACATGGCCAAGTGAGGGACGGAGACGACGGAAGGGGTGAAACCGATGCATCGCATATTCGACCGGACCGCCAGCCTGCTTTTCATCGCCGTCGGCGCCGCCTTCATCCTGGGTGCCCGCAACCTGTCTTCCACCGCTTACGGCTCCCGGGTTGGACCGGACCTTTTTCCGATGGGGCTGGGCGCGCTCCTGATTCTGCTGAGCCTCCGCCTGTTTTTCGAGACCTTTCGACATCCCGGGAAAGAGGAATCCGGGGACAAGGGGAGCCTTGACTGGCGGCGTTTCGGGGGGATGTTGGCCGCCGCCCTCCTTTACGCCCTGCTTTTGGAAACCCTCGGATATGTGCTGTCCACCTTTTTGTTCCTGTTTGCCGGGTTTCAGTTGATCGAGCGGGGCAAGTGGGTGCGTTCCGCGATGGTGGCCGCCGTATTTTCCGGCGGAGTTTACTTTCTGTACGCCGGCGTGATGAAAGGAACGCTGCCGGGGTGGCCCGTCTGGTTCGCGGGATGAAGGGAGGTTGAAAGATGGAGTCCTTGGATTATCTGATGAAGGGTTTTCTGATCGCCTTTCAGTGGCACAATCTGCTGTTCGCCTTTGTCGGGGTGTTGATCGGCACGGCCGTCGGCGTGCTGCCGGGAATCGGGCCCATGAGCGGAGTCGCCCTTCTGATCCCCATCACGGCGACGATGACCGGCGGAATGCCGCCGGAACACGCGGCCACCAGCGCCATCATTCTGCTGGCCGGGATTTACTACGGAGCGATGTACGGCGGGTCGACCACGTCCATTCTCCTGAACACCCCCGGTGAATCCTCCTCCGTGGTCACCACCCTGGACGGTTACCAGATGGCCCGGCAGGGGAAGGCGGGGCCCGCTTTGGCCATCGCGGCCATCGGTTCCTTCGTCGCCGGGGTGATCGCCCTGGCAGGGCTGGTGCTCCTGTCGGAACCCCTGTCCAACGTGGCGCTCCGTTTCGGACCGGCGGAGTATTTTTCCCTGATGATTTTGGGTCTGTGCGCCGTCAGCGGTTTGGCGGGAAGATCCATGACCAAGGCGTTGATCATGACGGTTTTCGGCCTGCTTTTGGGGACGATCGGGGTGGACAACGTCTCCGGAGTGGCCCGCTTCACCTTCGATATGCCGGTCCTGTACCAGGGTCTGGAGTTTCTCACCGTCGCCGTGGGATTGTTCGCCCTGGGAGAAGTCTTTAAGACCCTTCTGGTGAAGGAGGATGCACCGGGCAGCATCGTTCAGGTGGGTCGGGTGCTTCCCGGACGGGACGACCTGAAGCGAAGCGCTCCCTCCATCCTTCGCGGCTCCCTCCTCGGTTTCTTCGTCGGGGTACTGCCCGGCGCGGGCGCTACGATGGCCTCCTTCTTTTCATATGTTCTGGAGAAGAAATGGAGCAAGCACCCGGAGCGCTTCGGCAAGGGCGCGATTGAAGGGGTGGCCGGTCCGGAGTCGGCCAACAACGCCGCTTCCGGCGGTGCGTTGATTCCGCTCCTCACCCTGGGGATTCCCGGATCCGGGACGACGGCGATCCTGTTGGGGGCTTTCATCATGTACAACGTCCAGCCGGGACCGCTGCTTTTCGATGAACATCCGATGGTGGTCTGGGGATTGATTGCCAGCATGTTTGTGGGCAATCTGATGCTTCTCATCCTGAACCTGCCTTTGGTCAAGGTGTTCGCCAAGATCATCGCCACTCCCCGGCGATATCTGCTCCCCATCATCGTCGCCATCTCGGTGTTCGGCGTCTACGCCATCCAGATCAACACCTTCGATCTGTTCCTGCTGATCGCCTTCGGAGTGATCGGTATGGTTTTGTCCCGGCATGAGTACCCCCTGGCGCCGATGGTGCTGGGGCTGGTGCTGGGACCGATGATCGAGAACAACATGCGGCGCGCCTTGACCGCTTCCAACGGCGACTTCATGATTTTCCTGGAAAAACCCGTTTCCCTGGCTTTTCTTCTCCTCGCTTTTCTGTGGATGATCGTCCCCCTGGTTCTCAAGTGGCGCAGGAAAAGGATCCTTCCAGAAGAGGAGGCGTGAAAAGGAGATCCCCGGCATTTTTTGCCGGGGATTTCATGCGCAAGAACAGGAACGGGGCTCTTCGGGACCCTGAATGCCGGTTTGCGGGCGGCACAGCCCGTTATGGACTGTCTTGCTTTTCGAAGGGCTCCGGCCGCGCTCTCTGGCTGTTCCGGCGGTCGGTGAGGCTCAGTACACCCGGATTTCATTGTAGAAGGTGTCCCGCTCCACGGGAATCCGGTTGGCGCCTTTGATCAGCCAGACCAGCTCGTCCCGGGTGAGGGCGGTTTGGGTCAGCGCGCCGGCGGAGTGGCTGATCCGCTCTTCCACCAGGGTGCCGTGGATGTCCGAGGCGCCGTAATGCATGGAGAGCTGGGTGAGCTGCGTGCCGATATTGATCCAGTAGGATTTGATGTGCGGGAAATTGTCCAGCATCAGGCGGCTGACGGCGATCGTTCTGAGATCGTCCATGGCCGACGTGCGCCTTTTGATCGAAGCGCTCTTTTTCCGCGGCTGAATGGCCAAGGGGATGAAGACCAAAAAGCCTCCCGTCTCGTCCTGCAGTTCCCGGACGCGAATCATGTGAATCAGCCGTTCCTCCAAGGTTTCGATGGAACCGTAAAGCATGGTGACGTGGGTTTTCAACCCCAGGGAGTGGGCGATGCGGTGGCATTCCAGCCATTGATCGGTGCTGGCCTTGTCCGGGCTCATCTTGGCGCGGTAGCGTTCGGTCAGAATTTCCGCTCCGCCGCCGGGCAGCGTATCCAGTCCGGCGTCGATGAGTTCCTTCAGCACCGCCTCCATCGACCGGCCGGTCAACCTGGCGAAAAATTCAATTTCCGCCGCGGTGTACGCCTTGATCGTCACTTGGGGGTAATGTTTCTTCAGGGTGGAGATGATGTTCAGATAATAGTCAAAGGGAACCGTGTGGTTGTGACCGCCGACGATGTGAAACTCGCGGATGTTTTCCGTAAAGCGCTCGCCGACGTATTCCAGCACCTCTTCCGGCGACATGGTGTAGGCCCCTTCTTCCCCCGGATCGCGGCGGAAGCCGCAGAAGGCGCAGCGTGCCTCGCACACGTTCGTGGGGTTGATGTACATGTTTTGGATGAAGTAGACCTTTTCCCCGTTTTTGGCCAGGTTCACCTGATTGGCCAGCTGCGCGACCGTCAAAAGATCGGGTGAATTGTACAGGATGAGGCCGTCTTCCAGCGTGAGCCTTTCGCCGGCGTTCACCTTTTCGATGATGGGGGCCAAATCCCGGTGGGCGGCGGTACTCAAGGACATCGAAAATTCCTCCTTTCAGGTCAAGGGAAAACAGATGCAACTGGAAAAAATCGGAGAAAGCCGCGGGAAAGGTTGACAATAAAATAGACGCGGTTGCCTGTCCTGTCCGTGGCGACAGGGAAGCAGGCGAATCCGTCGTCGGTGGTCCTTCTGCGGACGGCCGGCAACAACGGCCGTCCGATGGTTGCGTTCAGCGTTTTTTATTGAAATTACCAAAGAAAAAGGCTTTTCGCTGCTCGAAGGAAAACGGTGACAATTTCAGTTTACCATAACCGGTTTCCCTTTTCACCCCCGGAGCGGCGGGCGGCCCGTGGAGAAAACCGGAAAAAAAGGCATTTTCATTGGAAAAAGCTTTCTTTTCCCCTTTGCAATGTGTAAAATAATATAAAAATATTTCTTAATCATCTTTCCCTTTTTCCCTCAAGGACGATCCACGAAAGGGGGGCCTCTGATGGGCAAGAGGCTGGAGCGGGAATTTGAGGCGGTTCGGAAGAAGATGGAGGAGGCGGCCATCCGGCTGGGCATGGACCATCCGGAAGTCCACCGGCTGAGCAAGAGGCTGGACCGGCTTCATAATCAGATGCTTTGGGAAAGGAAAGCGTTGATGGAGGTGCCCCGTCGCGGAAGGGACCGGTTTTATCGCATTCGCCGATACAGCTATTATCTGAGGGAAACGTCGGAAGGTTGCGGATAAGAAGGCCCTTCAACCGTCCGGTTGTTTCCCGCCGGCCTTCTTCGGTATACTAAACATATACAGAGAATATCCCGGTTAACCGACCGTTTTTATAAGGGGGGACAGGAATTGATCAGCGTAAGCGAGCAGGCCAGTCTCAAGATCAAAGAGATGATGGCTGAGGAAGACAATCCGGATTCCCTCTATCTCCGGGTGGGCGTCACCCATGGCGGTTGCACTGGTTTCACCTATGGCATGGGATTTGACGACCAGAAACAAGAAGACGATACGGTGCTGGAACAGCACGGCATCAAAATTCTGGTCGACGCCCAGAGCATTCCGTACCTGCGCGGTCTGGAAATCGACTACAAGGAGTCGGTCATGGGCGGAGGTTTCACCCTTCACAATCCCAATGCCGTCGCCACCTGCGGCTGCGGTCAATCCTTCCGCACGGCGACCGACGCGGGGAAACCGGAGGAGTGCTAAACCGTTCAGAGGCGTTAAGGGATTGTTAACCAGTCGACATACCGGTGATCTCACTGCCGAAGATTCAGCGGCAAAACGGCCCGTCTCCTGACGTAAAGGAGGCGGGTTTTTTCATGCACAAATCGCGGGCGACCACGCGGCGGGCAGAGCCGGAAGCAGGCGAGCGGTGATGACTAAGGAAAAATGCGTCTCGGTGATCTTTGCTTGGATGAGCAATATCGATCCAAGGAATTTCCAATAAAAATACATAGAGACACGATCGCTCCTGGTGGTATGGATCGAGTCACCACAACCCACCCAACCTGGAGCCG
The DNA here is from genome assembly GCF_003001905.1 of Planifilum fimeticola. Taxonomy (NCBI): domain Bacteria; kingdom Bacillati; phylum Bacillota; class Bacilli; order Caryophanales; family Thermoactinomycetaceae; genus Planifilum; species Planifilum fimeticola. The sequence continues at coordinate 16,474 of NZ_PVNE01000015.1, read as the reverse complement.
ATCATGTCTCAACCTGTATCTGTCCAAGCCCGTGTTTAAACAATCTCAACCACTTTATCGATGGGAACGAAAAAAGTCCGTTGTCCTATGAACGGGTTTTGTAAATCCGGCGATCGTTTGTAATAAAAACAGATGAATCGGTGTAGAAGATCCTAGCTGGACCGGGTCTTCCTGCATACGAGGAGACTTTGACCTTCTCCGATCCCTTTTAAGTTTATTCCCATAGATCCAGTTTCACACGGATTTCATGCATTCTTTTTCCTTGTTCATCCAGTTTGTACAGGACCGCATACGCGAGCCCTTCTTTCGGTACTCGGGAAGAAGGGATGGTTACATCAAATGTAACATGCTCGGGTCGAAAGGTTGCATTTTTCGGTAAAGGGACTTCCTTCTTATTGATCACTTTGTGTTTGCCATACGGATCCGATACAAACACATCGTAGTAAAATTTGTATTCAGGAGGACAGGAAACGGTCACCTCAACCGTATATTTCCCATTCGATCCATTCGTACTATGCCCCATAAAGACCTCATTTTGTTCATAGGACTGCACAGAATCTCGCCACCAGGGGTAATTCCCCTTTTTCCCTTCTTTTTGCCGGTCAGACGTTCCCTTTTTTGGCTGGTCAGATGTTCCCTCTTTCTTCCCGTCGGATGTTCCCTCTTTTTGCTGGTCAGACGTGGGGTTTTGAGACACCTGATCTTCATCGTCCGGGTCCTTCGGTGATTCCGAATGTTCGGTTTGCTTTTGGTTCGATTTGGCGGAATCGCCATCTTCCCCGTTTAAGTTCAGATTAATCGTGCAGCCACTCAATACCAGTACCATCAGCAACGTGAAGCCAATTTTTTGCCACATGTCCTCTCACCTTTATATGTTGATCTTTTGAAAACACAGTCTCAAATTGTAATGGAAGCGATATTGTTTATCAATACACCAAAAGGAGTGGATTTTAGCGAATGTTGTCCAAAAATGGTCTCTAAAATGTCAGGAAAAAAGGGTTCGCCTCTAAAAAAGGTAGCGTTTGCCCACATGGTCCGGATCCAACGGGAGGGAGGAGTGTTGATCGCGAAGGACTCCGGAGTCCAACGGGACGGATAACCGTCTTCGAAAGGGAGGTGGTTTTTTCTTTGCGCAGAAGACGGAAGCCATCGGAAGTGTGCCTCGAGGTCGAAGGGGGAACAGCGGTCAATTTAGAGCCGTCTCCGTTGCAGAGGACATTTTTCATCGCTGAGGAAATGAGCGGTAATTTTTAAATTATTTTAAAAACAGGAAGTAAGATGCGGCCCATTTTGCATGGGATTGTTTTTTTATCCCTCCCGCTTCCGACGGGTTGCGGGCCTCGGGAGATCAGCCTGGAGACGACTGCTGCGGTGTCAAGGTGCAATACCGGATCCTCGCCGGAGATCGGGATGGGATACGGGTCGAAAAAAGGGGCCGTTTCATGATCCCCGGGATCCGGACCATCCCATTCAGCAGCACAATCGAATTTTTCCCTTTTGATTCGTCTGCGGGTATCCCGTAGCAGCGACGCCAACTTTCCCGCGTGGAGCGGATGCGGGAAAGATTCGTCCCGCCTTTCGGAGGGGACGGGATTTTTTATCCATCACGATGGAAGGGACTGCTATTGGTTGTGCGAGGGCGCCCCGGGTTGCCCGCCGGTTTCTTCGGTTTCATTCATGAAACCGATCACTCCGGTCTGCTCCATCTTCTGCCTGGTTTCCGGTGTTGCCAATTCGTAAATCGTCCGGTAAATTTGCTTCAGCTTTCGGTCGAAGGCATCGCTGTTGCCGAAGTTGTCGCGGCGGACCCAGGGGATGTGGGCGTCCACAAAGGATTGGGCATCCTCCCTGTGCGCCTGTTCGAAGAGGGATTCGAGCCGGTGGATCTCCTCCGGAGTCGCCGCGATCTCAAAGTCGTAGTTGGAGTCGTTCGGATCGATGTGTTCCCTGATCTCTCCGGTCATGCCTCCTGAATGGATGGTGACGTAATAGGTCTTTTTCTCCATGGGCTGATTGCTCCTTTCCGGGCATTATTCAGGATGGTTTTCCGGTTCGACCATCGGCGTTCCTCCGCCGGGATGGACCGACGTTCCCGAGGGTATCTCCGCAACCATGTGCAGTTCGGACCATCCGCAGTGCGGGCACCAGAGGTTGTGGGGACACTGATGGGAATGGAGGTCGTCCAATCCGTCGGTTCGCTTCATGTCGTCGATGGGCCGGTAAGGGCTGTAATCGGCCAGCAGGTCGGAGAAGCGACCTTGATCCTCCATCGCGTTTCCGCAGCGCGGACATCGGCGGTTCAGCGGGGTTAGTCCGTTGCATACGGGGCAGTGCCATCCCATGTCTCGTTCCTCCTCATTCGTCACGGCGGCCGAGGATCGACGGATAAATCAGATAGGCCAGCAGGATGAGAAAGGCCAAAATCCCCGCGAACCAACCGTAATGGATGTCGAATCCCCTGGCCCGGGCACCGGCGATGATGGCGATCGGGATGAACAGCGTGACGGCGATGAGACCTGCATAGTACAGGAAGGCCACCCATCTTCTCCTGGCGCGCATCGGTCATTGCTCCTTCCGTTGCTGGGATCATTCCCCCTTAGCATCTTCCCGGTTTCTTTCTTTCATGCAAAAATCCCTCCGCGCGGGACAGCGGAGGGATTTTTCGACAGCGGTTTCCGTTACAAAAGATTATCCTGGTCCGATCGTCGCCCGCCCATAGGGTTCCCGTGAACCCGGGTTACGAAAGATTCATGCTGGAGCTGTGGCCGGGCTGAAGCCGCGCCTCGGGATCGATGTACTGCTTGGCGTTGTTGACGGCGGTGGGGGCTTCGCCGAAGCCGGCGGCGATCAGTTTCACTTTTCCGGGATAGTGGGCGATGTCTCCGGCGGCGTAAATGCCGGGAATATTGGTTTCCATCTTCGAATTGACCAGAATGGACCCTTTTTCGATATTCAGTCCCCAGTTCTGAATCGGCCCCAGGGAGGAGACAAAGCCGAAGCTGACGATCACTGCATCCGCTTCCAATTCTTCCGTTTCGCCGGATTGCTTGTTTACGATCACCACTCTTTCGATTCGGTCGTTCCCGTGGATGGATTGAATCTCCCGGGGAGTAATGACCCGGATGCTCGATTTCATCATCTGTTGCACGCTGTGTTCATGGGCGCGAAAGCGATCGCGGCGGTGAATCAGGGTAACGCTTTCGGCGATCGGTTCCAGCATCAGGGCCCAATCGACCGCGGAATCGCCGCCACCGGCGATCACCACTTTTTTCCCGGCGAACTGCTGCATGTCGTTGACAAAATAATAAAGCCCTTTTCCTTCGAAATGTTCCGCTTCGGGCAAGTTCAGTTTGCGCGGTTCGAAAGCGCCGCATCCCGCCGTGATGATGACCGCCCGGGAAAGATGGACCTGTTTGGTGGTGGTGAGCTCGAAGATGCCGTCGGAGCGTTTTTCCACCTTCAAGACCTTTTCATCGAGACAATAAATGGGATCGGCCGTTTTGGCCTGTTCGATCAGGTTGTTTATCAGTTCCTGGGCACGCACCTTGGGAAATCCGGCCACATCGTAAATGTACTTTTCGGGGTAGAGGGCGGAGAGTTGACCCCCAAGCTGGGGCATGCTCTCGATCACTTTTACGGACATCTGGCGCATCCCCGCATAAAAGGCGGCGAACAAACCCGTCGGGCCTCCGCCAATGATGGTGATGTCGATAATGGGATTTTTGCTCATTCCTTACACCTCCGAGTCGCTTCAATACCCTATCCGAAAACACCCTTCCTCATTATAACACCGCGGCGTGAAAATCAGGCGGCCAATCCGCCGGCCTTCCGAAGAGGGATTTGTAAAAAATTACATCCCCCGTGCGAAGAGGTCGAAGGAGTCGTGATGGCGCGGATTTTACCGGGGATAGGTTCGGGGCATCCGGTTAAAATGAAATAAAACGCTTGCCAAAAGTTCGTGAAGGTTTTATCATATGATATTGTATGGCTAGGAGAATCCCGGGCAATTCTCCTTGTGCTTATGTGATAATTCTCTCATAAAGTACAACGCATTGGAAGTGATAATGATGGGCGAAAAACCGAAAATTGTTGTTCTGGGCGCCGGTTACAGTGGTATGATGACCATCATCGGCCTGCAGAAACAATTGCAATATAACGAAGCTGAAGTGATCTTGGTCAATCAGCACCCCTATCATTATTTCACCACCAAATTGCACGAGCCGGCCGCCGGAACCCGTCATCACGAGGCCGCTCGCGTTTTGATCGAGCAGGTGATCGATCCCCGCAAGGTCACCTTCATCCAGGACAAGGTGAAGGGAATTCGTCCGCAGGATAAGCAGGTGGACCTTGTCAATCGAGAGGAGCCGCTCACCTACGACTATCTCGTGATCGGCCTGGGAAGCGCACCGGAGACCTTCGGCATCCGGGGACTGAAGGAGAACGCCTTCTTTATTCGCAACATCGACAGCGTGCGGATGATTCGGGAACACATTGAATATATGTTCGCCAAATACCGCAACGAGGAGCAGCGGGAAGAATACATCACGATCGTTGTCGGCGGAGCCGGGTTCACCGGCGTGGAGTTTGTCGGGGAACTGGTGGATCGGATGCCCAGCCTGTGCAGGGAGTTCGACATTCCGCGGGAGAAGGTGCGCCTGATCAGCATTGAAGCCGCTCCGACGGTGCTTCCCGGGTTTGATCCGGAATTGGTCCAGTATGCCGTCAAATATCTGGAGGAGCAGGGCGTGGAATTCCGGATCAACACGCCGATCGAGCAATGCGACGAGGACGGCGTCACCCTGAAGGGGGGCGAAGAAATCAAAGCCGCCACAGTGGTGTGGACGGGCGGTGTCCGGGGCAATCGCCTGATCGAAGAGGCCGGGTTTGAAACGATGCGGGGCCGGGTTAAGGTGGACGAATATTTGCGGGCTCCGGGCTATGAAGAGGTGTTCATCATCGGCGACTGCTCCCTGGTGTTCAACGACGAGGGGCGCCCCTATCCTCCGACCGCCCAGATTGCCAGCCAGCAGGGGAGCAAGGTGGCCAAAAATCTGATCTCTCTCCTTCGCGGCGGGGAGATGCAACCCTTCCGCTTCGATCTGAAGGGAACTCTGGCTTCCCTGGGCCGACACAACGCCATCGGCGTCATCGGAAAGCGGAAAGTGTTCGGTTCCACGGCGTCCTTCCTCAAGCGGGCCAATGATCTGCGCTGGTTGTACATCCTCGGCGGCGTTCCGCTGGTGTTGCGAAAAGGGTTTATTTAAGCCGTCCCACCGGAAAAAAGGGCGGATTCGTACGCTTGCATACCCTTTCCCGACGGGAAAGGGTTTCGTGTTTTAAGGCGGGTGAAGCCGGTAACGGGCGAGCGGCGGGAATGAATGGTGCGTCCTGTCAGTGGATCTTGCCAAGAGCGTTCCCCTGTGGCACAATGGGTTCACCTTGGAAAGGAGTGAGTCCGTGAGACGGTCAGGGGTTTGGTTGGGTGTGGGGGGCTTGGTTTGCCGGGGTGATTCCGTGTTGGCGGTGAAAAAACGATACGGCGCCACAAAGGGTTTGTGGACGATGCCCGGGGGATTCGTCTCGCCGGGGGAGACCCTGGATGAGGCGGTCGTCCGGGAGATTCGGGAAGAAACGGGCGTCGAAACGGCCGTATGCGGAGTCATCGCCGTTCGAACGGGAGTGCTGCGGACCGGGGTGAGCGATAACCTCGTCCTCTTCTCCATGAGATACCTTTCCGGTGAACCGGAGCCGGACGGAAGGGAATTGTCCGATGCGCGCTTCATCTCCCGGGAGGATTTGCTTAAGGATCCCACCGTCACGGAACTTCTGCGGACGCTCGCCCTGTCGGCGGCGAGTACGCCTCTGGTTCCTCAAGCGTTCCGTCCAAGCCGGGATTTCGGTTACAGTTCCTACAAAATTTTCAGAGAGGAGAAAACGAAAAAATAGCCGAGAGGACAAAATTTGCAGGATATGCCGGATGTTTCCGCTTACATGAAGAGATCCGGCGAAATCGGCTCCTTTCTCTTGCCAAAGGGATCTGATATTATATTATGAAATTACCTTTTTTTCGCAGATAATTGACCAAACCTTTGGAAAGTTCCCGGATTTTTGAGGGGGGAGACCGGATGAAAACCCAAACGCTGCGAAGCGCCGATCAAAAATGCCTCTACTGCGGAGGAACCGGCTATTACCAGCTGTTGTTGGGAGGCACGGAAACCTGTGCCCATTGCAATGGAACGGGAAAACAGCCCGAACAGGAGACCGAGGACTGAGACGAGTTACAGCAAAACCCCCGGCTCACACCGGGGGTTGGTTTCTGGGGGGACGTGCAGATGGAAGCGAAAAACCTTGATTTTATGCCTTCGATACACTAAGGTAAAATAGAAGTAACCCGATGAAAAAACCGTTGACAAGTCCGAGACCGGTCATTTCTGTCATCGGAAAATCCATCGTGAAGGATGCGTTGATCGGAGGCGATAAAGGTTGAGCCTTCCCCAGGTGATTATCTCGATACCGCTTTTTTTGGTCCTGCTGTTCGGCATCGGATTCATCCTCAACATGATCCTGAAGACCACCTGGTTGCCGAGCTATCTGTATGCGGCATTGATCATCGGTCTGGCCGGTTACATGTTCATGGAACGAGGCGGCTTGAAACCGGTGGACTGGATCATTCTCTCCGCCGGCATGATCGGAGCGCTGTTGAGCGGTTGGACCATCAAGATGCTGCGCACCAAAGGGTACCGCATGTTCTGAGCGGTACCGTTTTTCGCCCTTCCGGAGGGCGTTTTTTTATGCCCATTCCCGTCCGAGGGGAGCGTCCGGATCTGGCGGGGAGAACGTCTCCGGATACAGGAGATGGGCCAGGTATTCGATGCCCGTCAGCAGCCGTGGGGAAGGGCGGCAATACCATCCTTCCTCCAGGATGTGAAGGCGGTTTTCGCGGACAAAGGGTTTTCCCTTCCAGGCAGGGCGGTCTGTGATTCGTTCCTTCCGGATGCGGTCGATGGGCACCCCCGTCCATACAATCAGCGCGACATCGGGCTCCCGCCGGGCCACTTCCTCCCAGTCGGTTTGGACGCTTTCCCGGTCGACATCTCCGAAAATGTTTACACCCCCCACGATTTCGCTCACATCGTTGAGCCAGTTCCGCTTGCCGGGGGTGAAAACCGGCTTCGGCCACCATTCCCAATAGAGCCGGGGCTTGGGCCGGTCCTGGGGCACTCTCCTGCGGATTTCCTCCAGCCGCCGTTCAAACCGCTCCGCAACCCGCTCCGCCCGTTCTCCGATCCCCGCCGCTTCTCCCGTGCGGCGGATATCTTCCGCCACGTCTTCAATCGTCTTCGGAGCCAGGACGAGATGGGGAATCCCCTCCCGTCGAAGCCTTTCGATGTTTTTTTCCATTCCGGGAACACTAAGGGACGCGACCACCAAGTCGGGACGGAGCGCTTTCACCTTGTCGATATCGATGTCCAGGTCGGGTCCGCATCGGGGAAGTTGTTCCGCTTCCTTCGGCCAGTCGGAAAAATTGTCCACTCCGACGATGCGGTCTTTCAGGCCGAGGAGAAAAAGGATTTCGGTGTTGCTCGGACACAGGGAAACGATTCGTTCCATAATCAACCTCCTATCTAGATGTGCGGAAAGGGAAAGGAGAGAGAGCGATGGCCTTGGGAACCCAACCGACAAAGCCCGCCTTTCGTGAACGGCGCATCGAGCGGGCCAAGGACGGCCGGATCGTCATCATCCGGCCCGCCAGGATCAGTGATGCCGCCGAAATCACCCGGCGGATGGCCAGAGTGGTGAAGGAGGGGATTTACCTCGAGGAGGAACCCGACACCCTTCCCACGGGCCGGGAACAGGAGAAGGAGATTCAAAAGATCCGGGAGGACGGCGGGCTGTACGCCGTGGCGGAGGTGGACGGGAAAATCGCCGGCGTCGCCCTGCTCCGCAGGGGCCCCCTTGAGATGAACCGCCACGTGGCCAAGTTCCGGATGTGGCTGGTTCCCGGATACAGGGGGCTGGGGCTGGGAAAGAAACTGATGGAGTACGTCATCGATGGGGCGCGCGCACGGGGGGTGGAAAAGATCAGTCTCGACGTCTTTTCCAACAACGAGCGGGCCATCGGGTTGTACAAAAAATTCGGGTTCCGGGTCGAGGGGCGTCTCAAAGGGCAGTATGTGCTGGAGGGGCGCTATGTGGACGAGATCTTGATGGGTCTTTCCCTTCAGGACCAGGCGAGGTGAACCAACCAGGCGATGAGAATGCCCATCGAGGCTCCTGTCGCCACTTCAATGGGCTGATGCCCGAGGATCTCCTTCAGTTTGGTGCCGGTTTCCCGAGGGGACATGTCCTTCAGGTGGCGCATTTCCCGCAGCAGTCCCGCCACATCCTCCACCAACCGGTTCAGCACCCGGGCCTGAATGCCCGCGTGTCGCCGAATTCCGGCGGCATCGTACATCACGATGAAGGCCAGGACGGCGGTGATGGCAAACAGCGGGGAGCCCCATCCTTCCTGGATACCGATCGCCGTGGCCAGGGAAGTGACGGCCGCTGTGTGACCGCTGGGCATGCTGCCGGTCTGGATCAGCCAGTTCCAATCCCATGTGCCGTGGACCTTGTAGTTCCAGAGGACCTTGGTCAGCTGTGTGATGACCACGGCAATCACCGAGGACCACAGGGGGTAATTGTGCAATAGTGTCGGGAGCATGGGGCTTCTTTCTTCCTTCCTTTCGCGTAACTTCTGCTGTATCTGTTGTTCCAGCCTATCCTATATGATATACCGTACGGTCCGGATTGGAAAGGTGAAGGGAAAAAAGTAGCAGAAGGTTTGCCGCAGGGGCGTTTCAATCCTTCTCCGATCACCGGGGAAGGATTTTTGTCGGGAAAGGAATTTACCGCTTTCGAAGGGGGATGGATTCCGACCTGTTTATCAGGGTTTCGGAGGCGGATTCATTTTTTTTTTTGGAACAAAATGATGGATAGAAGTTCTAGGGGGTGTCATTCGTGCGCGGCTTCAGAGGGTTTCGCAGGCGAAAGGACGAGAGGAAGACCCCGGTCATTCCGAGTACGAGGGAAGATTTGAAAGTCAGCATTTATCGCGATCTGGAGAAGAACCACCGGGTGATGAAAGACCTGTTCGAACGGTGTTATGACGTCAACTTTCGCATCTTCCGGATCGGAAAGGAAATCGAGGCGGAAATCATCTACGTCGATAACATGGCCCACATCGATGAAATCAACACGCACATTTTGACTCCGCTGATGCGAAAGTCCTGCTCCCGGCCGGAGGAGGTCGAAGAGTTTCTCCGGGAAGAGTTGCCCGCCGTATATGTCAAACCGGTTGAGACCTTTGACGAATGCGCCAGACTGGTTTCCTCCGGCGAGCCCGTTCTGTTCATCGACGGATGGCGCCGCGCGCTGAACCTGGGGCTGAGGCAACTGGAAAAGCGGGCGGTCTCGGACCCGGAGGGAGAGCCGGTCATCCGAGGTCCCAAAGAGGGATTCATCGAATCGGCCCAGACGAACACGGCCCTGCTGCGCCGAAGGATCCAGAGCCCCCAATTGAAGCTGGAAGAGATGCGGTTGGGCCGTTACACCCAAACCCGGGTCATCATCGCCTACATGGAGGGAATCGTCAACGAGAGCGTGCTGGATGAGGTCAAACGGCGGCTGGAGCGGATCGACGTCGACGCAGTCCTGGAATCGGGAGTCATTGAAGAGCTGATCGAAGACAATCCTTATTCGCCCTTTCCCCAGATCCACTTTACCGAACGGGTCGATGCGGTGTGCGCGGATTTGCTGTCGGGGCGGGTTGCCATCATTACGGACGGAACCCCCGACGTGCTGGTTGCTCCCGTCAGCTTTCCGGCGTTTCTGCAGGCCACCGAGGACTATTACTTGCGTTCCATTTATGCTACAGCGGTTCGATGGCTCAGGTATTTGCTGTTTTTTTTCTCCCTGGTTGCCCCATCCTTTTACGTGGCAACCATCTCCTTTCACCCGGAAGCGGTGCCGACGGAACAGCTGTTCACCTTCGCTTCGTCCCGGGAGCGGATTCCCCTGCCGACCATTGTGGAAACGGTGCTGATGGAGCTCGCCTTTGAGGCGGTGCGGGAGGCGGGGCTGCGCCTGCCGAAGCTTGTCGGTTCGGCCGTTACCATCGTGGGTGCGCTGATCATCGGGGAGGCGGCGGTGACGGCGGGGATCGTTTCCGCTCCGGTGGTGATCGTCGTGGCCCTTACCGGAATCGCTTCCTTCACCATTCCCCGTTATTCGTTGGGATTTGCCATGCGCGTCTTGCGCTTTCCCTTGCTTTTGATCTCGGGGGCTTTCGGCATGGTGGGGTTCAGCCTATCCCTGATCGCCCTCGTGATCCATTTGGCTTCGCTTCGTTCCTTCGGCATGCCGTATCTGTCTCCCATTGCACCGTTCAGGCCCAAGCAAATGAAAGATGTTTTCTGGCGCACTTTTTGGTGGAAGATGGGGACCCGTCCCATTCAATCCACCAACATCCATCGGCAGGCGCCGGATCAGAAGCCGGGGCCGGAACGGGGCGGAGAACACTGAGGAGAAGGGAGGAGCGACGATGGTTGAAAAAGGACGCATCAGTGGCGGACAAATGGCGTTGCTGCTTTTCGTGTCGACGCTCGGGATCACCGTGGCGACCATCCCCTATTTGGCGGCCAAATGGGCAAAACAGGACATGTGGCTGACTCCCGTGCCGGCGGCTGTCTCCGGGTTGGTCGCTTTTTTCATCGCCTATTTCCTCCACCGCAGGTTTCCCGGGGAGACGGTGATCCAGTGCTGTCCGCGGATTTTTGGCTGGTTCGGCAAGGTGATCGCCCTGGTGTTCTTGGTCACCTATATCCATGCCAATTCCCTGGTGATCCGGATTTACGCGGATTTTGTAAACGGCGTGTTCCTGCGCGAGACGCCCCAGGTGGTGGTGATGGGCGGGATGGTCTTGCTTTGCGCGGCCGCCGTTCGGGGCGGGCTGGAGACCGTCGCACGCGCTACCCAGTTTCTCGCTCTGCTCACGGCGGGCATTCTGGGAGTGGTCACCCTGTTGTCGATGCCGGAGTGGGAGATGGGAAATGTGTTGCCCATCCTGGAACACGACTTGATTTCCGTGGCCAGAGGGGCCGCGGCACCGGCGAGCTGGTTCAACGACTTTTTTTTAGCCGCCTTTCTGCTGCCTTTCGTGAGGAAGGGGGACCACGCGGCCCGCTGGGGAGTCGTCGGCGTTGTCGGTTCCATGTTGGTGCTGATGTTGTTCCATCTGATCATCCTGTTCATTGTGGGAAATCAGTCGAACAAATTCCTCTTTCCCCTCTTCGAAGCGTTTCGGCTCATCAGCCTGTCGGGATTTTTGGAACACGTCGACGCCTTTTTGCTGGCGATTTGGCTGTTCATCATCTTCGTCAAAATCAGCTTGATGCACTACACCATCGTTTTGGGAGCCGCCCAGTGGCTGGGGCTGTCCGATTACAAACCCCTGTCACTGCCCATCGCTCTCATCCTGATCGCCGTTGCGGGGTGGACCGTGCCCAACCTCACGAATTTGAACCAGTTTTTTGACGGGGAATTTTTTGTTTACAACAGTCTGGTGCAAATCGTGATTCCCCTGGCGCTGTTGGCGGTGGCGGCAATCCGCGGACAGAAGGGGAAGCGAGGGGAGGAAGGCGGATCATGGGAGCGGGACCGATAAAGGGGGGAGGCAAAAGGGCGCTGGGCCTGCTGCTGATCGCTTCCCTTCTGATCCTTCCCGGATGTTGGGATCGGAAGGAATTGAACGAGATCGCCCTGATCCGGGCGATCGGCATCGACCGGGCGGAGGACGGGCAGATTGAAGTGTCGCTTCTGCAGGCGATTCCCCAGCGGGCGGAAGACGCCGGGGGAGGAGAAAAAACCGGCGGAACGCAAAGGGTCCTTACCGCCCGGAGCATCAACATCCCCGAGGCGAAGGAGAAATTGCAGCAAATGCTGGGGCGCGAAATCTTCACGGGCCACCAGGAGGTGGTGGTGTTCGGGGAGAGATTTGCCCGGGCGGGGATCGGGGAAGCTTTGGACTACATGGCAAGGCAGCCGCAGGTTCGGCTGGATGCGGTGGTGTTTGTGTGCGACGGTTCGCCGAAGGAGATTTTCACGACCATTCCGCTGGCGGAGATCACCGCCTCCGAATCCCTTTACAAGTTGGCGAGAGTGGAGGGGTACACCGAGATCTCCGTCATGCGGGTGCTGAGGGAGGTGACCGGCGATGGAAAAAGCACGGTCATCCCGGTGGTGAAAAAAACGGGGCAAAAAACGCTGTCATTGGACGGGTTGGCCCTTTTCCGGGGGGAGCGCATGGTCGACCATCTGGATCGAAAGTCCAAGGAAGCCCTGATGTGGATCCGGAATGAGTACACCACAGGGACTGTCAACGCCCGGATCCGGGGAGAAAAGGGATATGTGGCCATGAAAGTGAACCGGACGAAGACCGAGCTGATTCCCAAACTCAAGGGGAAAAAGCCGCGCATGATCATCCGGATGACCTCCGAAAATGTTTTGTCCTACAACGGAACCGGCATGAACCTGTACTATCCGTCCAACATGGACCGGATCGCTCGGGCGATGGAGAGTGAGCTTCAAAAACGCCTCCGCAATACGGTGGAAAAGGTGCGGAGGGATCGGGCGGACGCTTTCGGCTTTGCCGAGCTCTTTCACCGCGAATATCCCGAAAAGTGGGCCCGGATGAAAAAAGACTGGAATGAACGGCTGTTTCCCCAAATGGATGTGGATATCGAGGTTCGCGTGAAACTCCGCTGGCCTGGGATGACCGACAAGTAAGCGGGCAAACCCGATGAGGACGAGGTGACGGGCCGTGATTGGAAAGATATTGACGGTTACGGTGGTCAGTTTGCTGATCATCGGATTCGAGTGGCCGAAGATCAGCCGGGAGTACAAAAAGGAGAGGGCGGCTCTCTTGGTGTGTACCGCCCTCGGATGGGGATTGTGGGTCGTGCTCATCCTGTTTCCGGAGCTGCCCGGCCCCACCCTACTCATGGAAACCTTATTGCACCCGCTTGTCCGCATGATGGGGGGGTGAATCAGGATCGGCCCGGAGGGCCGTTCCGTCGGCTTTTCCGGCGATCCTTCAGGGAGTCCGCATGATCTCGTCGATGCGGGCGATCACCTCTTGCGGAATCGTCACGCCGGAGGCCTTGACGTTGTCCTCTACCTGTTCGGGCAAACTCGCCCCGATGATGGCGCTGGAGACGTTGGGGTGGCGGAGGGTCCAGGCCAATGCCAGTTGAGCCAGGGAAAGACCCAATTCCCCGGCGATGGGACGAAGCCGCTCCACTTTGGCCAGGTTCTCCTCGTTCAGCCACGATTTGACCGTCTTTGTCCCGTGCTTGTCGGTTGCCCGGCTGCCTGCGGGGACATCATCCACCGCTTGGTACTTGCCGGCCAGGACCCCTTGGGCCAGGGGAGAGTACACGACTTGTCCGATGCCGTTGCGCTCGCAGAGGGGGATGATCTCCTTTTCAATCTCCCGGGCGAACAGGTTGTACAAGGGCTGATTGGCCACGATCCGGTGCAGAAAATACCTGTCGACGATCGACAGGGCTTCGGCGATTTGCGCCGCCGTCCAATTGCTGACGCCCACGTACAGCACTTTGCCCTGCCGCACGAGATCATCCATCGCGCGCAGGGTTTCCTCCAGCGGCGTGTCGGGGTCGAAGGCGTGGCAGTAGTAGACGTCGACGTAATCGACGCCCAGCCGTTTCAGGCTGGCTTCGCACTGCTCCACGATGTGTTTGCGGGACAATCCCCGATCGTTGGGACCCTCCCCCATCGGTCCCCAGACTTTGGTCGCCAGCACGTAGGATTCGCGGGGGTATTTCCCCAGCGCCTCGCCGACGATCCTTTCCGCTTCGCCGTTCATGTAAATGTTGGCCGTGTCGAAGAAGTTGATCCCCAATTCATAGGCCTTGTCGATGGCGGATATCGCTTGCTTCTTGTCAACATATCCGCCGTACGTCAGCCAGCTTCCCAGGCTGATTTCGCTCACTTTCAATCCGGAGTTTCCAAGACGACGGTATTTCATCTTCGATCCCCTTCCTCCAAAGGTTATCGAAGCGTTCATTCAGGCAAGTGCACGGCCCGGTGAACCGCCGGTCTTTCACGCCCGGACCGATTCAAGGATGGACAGGTTGGCGCGTTCGTTCAACCGGATCCGGTCGGTGTGGATCCAGGCTTCGGCGGGGGAGACCGGCAGTTCCCCGCAGACGTCGACGCCGAGAACCTGTTTGTTCCGGATGAGGGTGCGCAGATCCTGAAGCAGGTCCCTCAGGTGCATGGTTCCGTGATCCCAGTTGGTCGCGGCGAAGGCGCGGTCCAGGACGTCCTTGTCGATGCTGATGTACACATGCTCCGTCGGGATGGCGGAGAGAAGTTCCTCTCCTCTCCTTGGATCGGGCCAGAAGGTGATTTTTCCCCTTGTTTCCCGCAGGCGGAAGTCCCGTTCCCCGACGCCGATCAGGAAGACTGCCTCCAGATGCGGCAGTTTGGCCGCTTCCTGCACCCAGGAACCGCATGTAAGAAGCCCCGGCAGGCCGTCCGGGGTTTTTGCGTCCGTATGATTGTCGAAAAGGATGAGACTGAAGGGTTTGTTGATTTCCCTCAGCAAAAGATAGGTGACGTAATGGTAGTTTCCGTTTCCGATAAAGGTGATGCCCCGGCTTTTTCGGCGGGACAGCCGGCGGCTGATTTCCGACCGCGACCGGTCCGTGCAAAACAGGTTGGCCTCTCGGATGTCTGTAAGATGGATCCATTCGTCGGCCAACCGGGCCAATTGGCGTTGTTTGGGATATACGTCGTCGAAGTTCAGCAACGTCACGTCACGATGCAGGAGACCCATGATCATCATTTCCCTTCGATGAAATGAACGATTCGGCGTTTCCTATCGCAAAAAACGTTGGCGGTAAATCTTCGACTGCTACCATAAATATACCAAAAAATTGAAGAAAGGTTAAGACGCTGTGTCCGATGATGTTCGTGTCTTTCAAGCCCAAAAACAAATTGATTTATCTTTGCTTCGTATAATGGCTGGTTCTAAGGTGGCTTGATTGTCCATGTCGGCTCCGCGGGGGCATTGTCGAGCGGGGCGTTCCAAAGGGCGATGGCCGCCGACCACGTCCAGGACAACGTCCGGGTGGATCGCGCCTGTCCCGGGACGACCCGCACGCCCGCGATCGAGGATAAGATCCGGACCGCGCCCGATCAGGGGGATGAGGGAGATGTTTGCGGCCGGCAACCCGTGGGCCGCCCGGGGACGGAAAAAGCCCCCCATGCCATCTCGTTGCCCGTTGCGACGAGGCGTTCACGGTCGGGGCATCGTCCCATCGACGGGAGATGACGGTGTAGGTGTATTTCCCTTCCGGACGGCGCGGAACGCTTTGAGTCGGAATTCCCGTAAATGATTGAAAGGCGGCAGACCCGGGCGGTCCGTCGGTTCCATTTTCATGGATGCTTTGGGGAATGTGGGGTGAGACTCTTGCCGCGGCTCATGTGAAGGCGCGCAAGGGGCCAGTATCGGCGTAAAATATGCAGTATGATGGAAAGAGAATTTGGAAACGGCAGTGAAGTAAAATGGACGGCGACTGGATGATTCGGGAAGCGGAAGAGAAGGATATCGAACGAATCCGGGACATCTACAACCAGGGGATTGCTGATCGGATCGCCACCCTGGAGGAAAGGCCCAAGACCCGGGAAGAGATGGACATGTGGTTTCGTCAGCGCCCTTCCCGCTACGCGGTGCTGGTGGCGGAGCGGGCCGGTGCCGTTCGGGGCTGGGCATCCCTCAACCCCTATTCCCACCGGTGCGCCTACAGCGGCGTGGCGGATATCTCCATTTACATCGACCGCTCGTGGCGGGGGAAGGGGGTGGGCTCCCTTCTGCTGCGGGCCCTGGAAGAAAAGGCGAGAGAAAACGGATTCTATAAATTGGTGCTGTTTACCTTTCCCTTCAACCGCCGCGGTCAAGGGCTGTATCGGAAGATGGGCTTCCGGGAGGTCGGGATCTTCCGAAACCACGGAAAACTGGACGGCCGGTTCGTCGATGTGATGGCCATGGAGAAGCTGTTGTAGCAGTTTGCGGAATATTGATTGCAGCCGCATCCGCCAGGATGAGGAGAGACTGACCCATCTCGAAGCCTGAAGAAGCGGGGAAGCGATTTTTTGTCTAGCGACTCGCCGCTCAAACGGAGCTGAGACGAAAACTCGTTTCCTCCTGAATTTTCAATAGCCAGAGCCGCATCCGTTAGGATGCGGCTGAGATTGATGACAAACCCCCTGGCTCTTTTCGCAAGAAAAGCGCCAGGGGTTGCATGTTTATGGGAAATAAACAGATAAAGGAAATTAGATTTGGTAAATTAGGCGGATCACAAAGCCTTTTCCTCTCTTCGAGAGGAGCAAGGCCATTTTTTTGATGTTT